>VBBG01000165.1 GCA_005882905.1 Candidatus Bathyarchaeota archaeon
GTATGGACTTTTTCGAAGAGATTGCAAAGTTTAGGGCCGCCCGGAGGATCTGGGCCCGGGTAATGAAAGAGAAGTACAAAGCAAAGGATCCTAGATCACTCCTACTTCGTACACACGCCCAGAACTCGGGCGCATCATTGACCTGGCAACAGCCGCTCAACAACATCGTCCGGACCACGATCGAAGCCTTGGCCACGGTTCTAGGCGGGACTCAATCATTGCATACCAACTCCTACGATGAGGCCTGGGCGCTACCGTCAGAACAGGCAGCGACGGTCGCGTTGCGGACACAGCAGATCATAGCCGAGGAGACGGGCGTGACGGACACCATCGACCCTCTCGGCGGATCCTACTACATCGAGTGGCTCACGGATCAGATGGAGGAGAAGGCTTTCGAGTACTTTGACAAGATAGAACGTGCTGGGGGGTTGTTGAACGCTATCAAGACGGGTTTCCTTCAGCGCGAGATCGCCGAAACGTCTTACCGTTACCAGCAAGAGCTGGAGAAGGGAGACCGGGTCATCGTAGGTGTCAACAGGTACCAGGTCGAGGAGAAGAAGCCGATCGAGACGTTGAGGATCAACGAGGAGGCTCAGAGGCGCCAGGTCGAGAGGATCGCACAGGTCAGAGAGACGCGTGACAATGTCAAGGTGCAGGACGCGCTGGAGGGTTTGAGGAAGACGTTCGAGGACGAGAAGGCCAACTCGATGTATCCGATAATCAAGGCGGTCAGGGCATACGCGACCCTCGGCGAGATCATGGACGTGGGTCGGAAGGTTTTCGGAGACTACAAGGAACCTCCAATCCTCTAACAGAGCAATAGATCCGCGTTGCGCAGGAGAGCATTGACCAGAAGAGTTCCTGGGTT
>VBBG01000166.1 GCA_005882905.1 Candidatus Bathyarchaeota archaeon
GTTGAAGGAAGAGACAGGATACTCGGCCAGATCACTGAGGAGGCTCGGCTGGCTACATACACTCCCGGGGATCTCGCCGCAGAGGGCTCACATCTTCCTCGCGAGAGGATTGAGAAAAGGTAGCCTGAAACGCGAGCCATACGAGTACATGAAAGTCAAGATTCTCTCCACCGCGGAAGCATATCGGTTGCTAGAGTCCGGTCGGATAGTGCACTCTACAACGGTCTCAGCGCTTGGACTGGCAAGGAAAACCTTGCTCGGATGATAGGGGATGTGGCACGTCATCTCTCCCAACATTAAAGTCAATCCCCCCCGGGGGGAGGGGGGGTCGAATGACAGACTATTACGATTCCGGGTGATTTTCGGGTTTTGGTACCGTTTTGAACCGGAAATGCTTTCCTAGAGGGCGCTGGAAACGAGCAGGAACCGCAAGGGAAACGAGCACCTACGGGAGGGGTTCGAGAATCGAGATTACGACAATTTTTCGGCCAGGTGTTCTGCTATATCTTTGCCCCGCAGGTGAGACAATTCGGTGATCCCATGGTCAGCTTGTTGCCGCAGTAGGGGCAGCTGACTGGAGTGGTGGGGGCCGAGGGAGAAGCCGATTGGACAGTGGTGTTTGAAACGCCTCCAATCTGCGAGATCGGCGTTGCGGTTCTAGTTGGCTGCATGGAAGCCGGAGGCATAGGGCCTTGCGCGGGCCGAGCATAGCTCGGAATACTGGTTACCGGAATTTGCTGGTTGAACTGGAGCGTGGGCGAATACTGGGCCCGGTATACCGGGTTGACCGGGAGTAGTCCTTTTCCAAAGAACGCTTTCACATGGGTCCGGGTCAAGTAGTATATCAGTAGGCTCCAGAAGAAAATACCTACGATTCCACCTGTTATCAAACCGATCGTCAACGCACCTACTGCTCCGAGTATGGAGAGTATACTGAAGATCATTCCCAGAGTCCAGGACCACCCTTTTCCATGCAAGAATCCGAAACCGGTAGCGAGCCAGACAAGACTGAAGAACAGAAAGACCCCGCCGATGACCAGCCCAATCGTGCCGACCAACAACCCGATGCTGGGCAGTGTCGAAGCGATCGCTGATAGCCCGATTATTGCAAGGCTCGCCAGGAGCCCGACGATCCCTATTAGAATCTCAAGAATGGCGAGTATTGTGATGCCGGTCGGTCGGGAAGGTCTCTGCATCATGGGACGACCTCGGCCTCAACGGTCGTGTTAAGCAGCCTGTAACCGCTACTGGGTTAACCCAGTGCGCTATCTTCCGGTTGATCTTGGAGAAAGAATGAATCTAACCGTGATTCGGAAAAAGGTTACACTCACGGTTTGACGGGCGTCGAGGGAGACATCATTGGACTGCCCTTACCGAAGAACGCCTTCACGTGCGGTCTTGTAAGATAGT
>VBBG01000167.1 GCA_005882905.1 Candidatus Bathyarchaeota archaeon
AAATGGAAGCCGTCAGCACCGGAAGTCTTGATCAAATGCCGTAGCTTCATCTCTACCAAAGCTGAATGAACCGCCCCGGCAATCTCCGTGGCGTCCTCGAAGCTGGCAGGCGGGTACGGGTCTAAGTCGACCAGCACCATGTCATGCCAGTCCGTCCTCGGAACCGTAGAGAGGAACTGGTTGATCTCCAAGCAAGCCATATCAGCCAGCCAGATCAGAGTGGCCTCGTCGTTGCAGACGATGTGTCGGACGGACTTGTTTAGGCTGTGAGACTGGACCTGGGCGATGCTAACCCAGCTCGGATGGTTGGGCCAGTCTTTCTGGACAAACGATTTTCCGGGAATCCCGTGGGGAAAACGGTTCAGCATCAAGGGCCGATTCTTGACAATGGGAACCATCCGCGACGCGACGGCAGCGTAGTACTGAATGACGTCCGCCTTGGAGATCTTCTCGCGTCTCCACAACAGCTTGTCGAGATTGGAGAGAGTAATCTTCCGCCCACCGACTTCGACAATGTCAGTTATCCTCTTCAACGAGAGTTCTTCCCAGTTGACCGGAACTAGTAATGCTCATATCCGAGTTGGCTAGAAAAACCATGTTCTCGGCTAGAGACAGGAGAGTGAGAATCTGCCCCCTCGGCCAATATGGAAAGGCGCGATAAGCTTCGGCCTAGTCAGCATACCAGTCAAGAGCTACGGGGCCATCTCGGAACACAAGACTGGGCTACGCCTAATGTGTCCCAGGGACAAGAGCCCGCTACAGTTCAAACGAATCTGCCCCAAGGAGGGCAGAGAGGTGCCATGGGAGGAGGTCATAAAGGGCTACGAGGTCCAGAAAGGAAAATACATTCCCATCACGCCGAAAGAGCTCGAGTCGATAGAGCTAAAGTCGGGAAGGATGGTCGAGGTCTTCCAGTTCGTAGACGCGGAGAAGGTCGACGCGGTCTACTATGACAACAGCTACTATCTCGTCCCAGACGAGCACGGCGACAAGCCATACTATCTGATGCTAGGAGCCCTAGAACAGAACAACAAGGTCGCAGTCGGCCGGGTCGTCATGCATGAGAAGGAACACCTCGTCGCGCTAAGACCATACGACGGCGCGATACTTATGACAACACTCCACTACACCGACGAGGTCCGAACCCCGAGAGACTTTCCCGAGCTGAAGAAACCACCAGAGGTTGAGAAGGAGGAGCTCGAACTCGCAGGACAACTAATCAAGATAATGAAGAAACCGTTCAACTTCAAAGAATACCGGGACAGATACCAGGAGAATCTGATGAAACTGGTCGAAGCAAAGATGAAGGGCAGAGAAGAGGTCATCGAGCTGCGAGTTCCCGAGATAAAGCCGACCAAGAATCTGATGGAAGCCCTCAAGGCGAGCATCAAAGCACAAGAAAAACGATGACGCTCTTCCAAGAGCGTCCGATCAAGCCGATGATGGCGAAGACGGGAGAGTCGTTCGATTCTAACGATTATCTTTTCGAAGTGAAATGGGACGGTCTCAGAGCACTACTATTCCTACAACAAGGTCGACTTGAGCTCCAGAACAGGAACCTTCGAGACGTAACGGCCTCGTACCCGGAAATTCGTGGCGTAGCAGAAGAGTTCAGTGCCAGAAACGCAATAATCGACGGAGAAGTTGTCGTTCTGACCGAGAGGGGGATTCCGGACTTTGGAAGGATGCAGACGAGATTCGGACACAACGATCCTAGGACAGTGGATCTGGTCCGGGGCACGAATCCCGCGACGTACGTCGCGTTTGACCTTCTCCATCTAGATGGGAAAGACACTGTTGGGAATCCTTTGGAAGAAAGAAAGAAGATTTTGCGCAAGATACTCGTCGAAGGGCCCCACCTCGCATATGGAGATCATGTCGAAGGTGAAGGCTCAAAATTCTACTCCGGGGTATTGAAGCTAGGCTTCGAGGGAGTCATCGCCAAAGAGAGACTCTCGCCATATCTGCCGGGGACTCGGTCTAGCTCTTGGATCAAGATCAAAGGCTCCCAAACCATAGATGCGATCATTGTGGGGTACACGATCGGCGAGGGTGCACGAGCTTCTACCTTTGGATCTCTGGTCATGGCAATGTACGATGACGGGGAAAGGCTAATTCACGTGGGCAATGTTGGCGGGGGATTCGACAACAATACACTAGAGTCGTTAAGGTCAAGACTGGACAGGATAATTGCAAAATCCCCGATCATCGACGAAACAGTCGAAGCTCCATCGCCGATTGTCTGGTGCAAACCCCGCCTGGTTTGTGAGATCCTATACTCCAGTTTCACACGAGACATGAAGCTGAGATTTCCAAGATTCCAGCGACTCAGACCAGACAAGAAGCCGGAGGAATGCCGTCTGGACGAAGACATATTATCCCGATGAGGTTCGATGCCGGACCGCGGTCGTGATGATGGCAGAAGTCCGTACAGTTCGAATGCCCTCGTGCAACTGGTGCGGACGCATGATACTGCCACGCGAAGGAGCTGTCCATTTTCCGTGCCCC
>VBBG01000168.1 GCA_005882905.1 Candidatus Bathyarchaeota archaeon
CAGAGCATTGGAAGCTTCGTCTCGCTCATGAGGTTCGACGCGTCCCTTAGCTCCTGGGTCAGACCATCGAGCGATCGGACGCTCTGGGGCCCGCCACCCATGATGAGCGCGTCAGCACCCATCGCGTCTATCTTCGCAAGGGGTGTCGATGGAGGCATCAGGTAAGAGTCGACACCGAGCTCTTGAAGTCGTCTTGCGATAAGATGGTTGTACTGGCCCTTCACGTAGATGACAGGTACAAAGGTCAAGCCTATTCGAACTCGACGGTCGCGGGCGGTTTGGGAGTGAGGTCATAGTAGACGCGTGACGCGCCTCCCGTCTTCAGTATTGATTCCGCAGCATCTTTGAGGATCTTCCAGGGCACCGTGGCGACGGCCGCGGTCATGAAATCCTTGGTCGAGACCGCTCGAATTACGACCGAGAGAGCGGGTGCTCCCCTCCTCTCCTTCACCATGACAGCCACGCGAGTCACCTCAGGCGATCTGTCGATGATGCTTACCTGAGCTTGACGGAGCTTCTCGGGCAGCCAGCCGAATGTCTCGCGACTATCCTCCTCGATCTTTATTCCGGCGAGTCGGCCATAGATCCGATCGTCACCCTTCACGCCCGTGACGCGATCCTCGAAAACATCCACATGGGTCTCAGAGGCGGGAAGGCCAAGGGCCTCTCCGGCGACGTCCTTCAAGTCCTTGAACTCAGGATTCTTGGCAAACCGGTTCTCTATCACCGCGGGGAAGTATTGTTCATAATTGAACGGGGCAAGTTTCTCTTCCACGATCTTCGTGGCGTGTTTTAGAAGATTCAGCTTGGTCTTCGAAACGCTGCCGATACATCTAACGAGCAGCCCAGGGCCTGGAAACGGTTGTCGGCGGGACATGTCGCCGGGCATGTTCAAGTGGCGTCCGAGAATGCGGACCTGGTCCTTGTACAAGTCAGATAGAGGCTCGATAATCTTGAAGCCGAACGATGAGACCGGATCGATGCCGACCTGCTCCAGCACGTTATGCTGGGTCTTGATTCCGCCTTGAGTCTCGATCCAATCCGGAGCAATCGTGCCCTGAACAACATAGTCACAACCATCCTTCCTAGCCTCTTCCGCGAGAACTTGATAGAAGGTTTCTCTGAACCTCTTCCTCTTCTCCTCGGCACCAGTCTCACCACTGGTCGCCTCAAGGAACCGACCTCCCGCTCGCACCAGCCTAACCTTGACGCCTATGGCCGGATCAGCAAGGCGCGACTTGACATCCTCCGGCTCCCCGGCCCGCAGGAACCCTGTGTCTATGAAGACAGGGACCAGCCTGTCCCCTAAGGCTTTCTTCGCTACAAGCGCAGCCACGGTACTGTCCACCCCACCGGAGACGGCCGCGATGGCCTTGCCCGTCCTGATCGTCTCCTCAAGCCGGGCCGTTTCGACTGCCAGAAAGCTCGAAGGGTGGAATCCTTGGACGGCCACCGACAACCGTTCGCCACTTGCAACTTGGCTCGGATGGCGGAATTTATTGTTTATCAACCGCGCTTGACCCCAGGGAGGCGAAGATTTCTTGGTCCTGGAAGCGCCCCAGATAATAGGGCGAGGCACATGGCTCGACAAAGTCGCCTCCGAGATACTTGACC
>VBBG01000099.1 GCA_005882905.1 Candidatus Bathyarchaeota archaeon
TTACAGCAGGATGGTAGGATTCCGAGCAGGTTTGCCGACTCTTATTGGAACGCCCGTGGTGGGAGTCACACCGATGGCGGAACTTTCCTCTTCACTGTTAAGGGTGGAGAGGATGGGAAGGAACTGGAGTGTGACGACAAGTTTGGACGAGTGGTTAGTCTTCCAGAACAAGATTGGCTACCCGGACCCCGAACGGCGGTCGCTCTAAACGTCAGTGTCGCAATACAATTGCCGAAGAAAGGTCCACATTCTCGGGACCCGTTGGGATTCTATGAATACGTTCGTCCCGCATTGAGGGACGCCGGCTTCCAATATGCCGGAGAGATTCTTGAGGAGTTGAAGAGGCTCGCGTTGAAGGGGCAGGAGTCGAGACGCTTCGCGATACAATCCCTGTCACTGTTATTCGACCGAGTCTATGATACTGGATACAAAAAGCGTAGCTCACTGTTGCAGTTGTATCATGAGGCTTTGAATGAGATCTTCTCTTCCGTCCCACTGTCGAACTATGACCTCTACACTCGGCTGGACTGGAAGAATAGGTCCAGACTTGTCCATCCGGGATTAGACTCGCAGGTGCTTGTGGTTGATGCTCTGGAGTTTCCGGTTGAGGGAGACGAGAGTGCGGCTAGGTTCGTGGTCAACGCGTACTTCGAAGGCTGGAGGAATATTCTGCTCTACAATCTGCGAGGCCACCGGTTCATCGGCGCCGGGCTAGGTCCACGGACGAATGGTTTGAGGATTGACTGTTACGGGGATGTGGGCGATTATGTCGCATCAGGCATTGACGGTTGCGAGTTGACAGTTCATGGTGCTGCTCAGGATCAAGCTGCGCAGATTCTGAAGTATGGGAAGCTGGCGGTTCATGGTGATGTGGGTCAGGCTTTCATGTACGCGGCGAAGGGGGGTGACGTGTACGTGCTCGGTAACGCGGCAGGACGTCCGCTAATCAACGCGGTGGGTAGGCCGAGAGTTGTTATCAACGGGACGTGTCTGGACTATCTTGCAGAGTCATTCATGGCAGGCGACCCGCATAATGGGGGCGGATTTGTGGTCGTTAACGGTTTGAATCCGTCCTTTGACGGTAGGTTCACAGAACAGGAATACCCCTACCCTGGAGGCAACTTGTTCTCACTAGCTTCCGGCGGAGCCATATTCATTCGGGATCCACACATGAAAGTTTCCGAGGACCAGCTCAACGGTGGACGACTGGCAGATTTCACCACGAAAGATTGGGAATTGATTCTCCCATACTTGAAGGAGAACGCAAGACTGTTCGGGATATCAGTCGAGCAAGATCTGTTAACTGTTGATGGCAAACTTCTTGGTCCGTCCCAGATCTACCGTAAGATAGAACCAATTTCGTTGCAAGAACTAACCTAGTCACCGCGTTCCAGTTGCTCTCCTTTCTGTTGTGCTGGTTTGCCCAGTTTCTTGCGAAAGTTGCCTAATCAGATAGCGGAGAATGCTCTGAAAAGCAACTAGTCGGGAATTTGTTCCTATGCGCATTTCCATGAATGGACCCTGCCAGGGGGCGTCGGGGATTTTTTAAGCCGTGCAAGCTGCAAGCGCTGGCCATGCATCAGTATACGACGGACATGTATGAGGGAATGGTCGCTGAGACTGTAATGCTACAGGGATACGGTGGAGATTTCATCAACGCGTATTTCGCGCGACCCCTCGGGCCAGGCCCGTTTCCGGGGGTCGTTGTGATACATCACATGCCGGGCTGGGGTGAGCTGTATCGGGAGATGACGCGGAAGTTTGCCCACCACGGCTATCTTGCGCTGAGCCCGAACATCTACTACCGGTTCTGCCATGGAAGCCCGGAAGATGTGGCGGCGAAGGTCCGCGGCTCGGGAGGAGTGGCTGATGACAGCGTCATTGGAGATGCTGAAGGCTCTCTTCGTTTGCTAAAGTCGCTCCCGATTTCCAACAAGAAGGTCGGCGTCTTCGGCACGTGTTCGAGTGGTCGTCAAGCTTTTCTCGCGGCGTGCCGGTTGAAGGGTTTTGATGCGGCTGTGGACTGCTGGGGTGGGCGCATCGTTTTGTCGAAGGAAGAGCTCACGCCTAATCAGCCTGTTTCGCCGATTGAATACACGAAGGATCTATCCTGTCCATTGTTAGGTCTCTTTGGTGAGGAAGACCAGAATCCCACGCCGCAACACGTCCAACTGCTGGAGCATGAGCTGAAGAAGTACGGAAAGATGTACGAGTTTCACATGTACCCGAAGGCGGGGCACGGCTTCTTCTATTATGATCGTCCGGCATATCGTCAGGAGGCGGCGGTTGACGGCTGGAAGAAACTCTTCGTCTTCTTCGAAAAGTACCTTAGGGCCCCGAGCTAGGAGAGGAATGCTATGTGCACAGGCATAGTTGAGACCGCGGAAGTATCTGGTAGCGGAAAAGGTCCGCAGGGATGGTTCAAGCTCGAACAGGTCAACGTGTCCTATGACCATCCCAGCGACGCTCAACTGGCGCACGCGTTGAACATTGACTTCGTCAATCCGAAGGAGGGTCCCGGAGCGAGAGTTGCGGTGGAACTGAATCCAGCCTCCGCAAGAAAGCTTGTCGACGCAATCCTCACTGCTCTGTCCCGCGGAGAAGCCTCGACTAAGCAACCTACACTGTCAACCGTTCGGTAGAAGAGTTATTCGTGGATGACCGATGGTGAAGGTCAGGCCCTGTTCCTCTAACGATCTTCAGTCAGTGTTTGAGATCGCTGAGAAATACACCTCATTCGATGCGACCCCCACCTTTGCAGACATTGAAGGGATGTACTCTAGAAACCCCGACTACTTTTTTGTAGCCGAAGACAATTCGGGACGAGTTACTGGTTTCATAACTGGCTACGAGAGAAAAGGACTCCCAGAAAACGTCCTCAGAACTTGGAATGCCAAGAGGGTTGGCTACGTCGAACTGATGGCGGTCGACTCGCGCTACAGAAGAAAAGGTATTGGCAGAGCCCTCATGAATACTCTCTTGGAGCATTTCCAGAGAAACGGCATTGATATTGTGAATCTAGACGTGCCTGCTGAACAGGAGGCTGCTGTTCAACTCTACAAAAAGCTGGGTTTCTACGTTAGAGCCTGCAATATGAGGAAGCGGCTCGTTTGATCAGCCGGTTCTGTCTTTTGATGGTCATGGTCGTCCAGTCTTTGAATAGTTCCAGTTTCATCGAGCTCTGAACTCTAAATCTCACTTGGCCTAGTTCGAATATTAGTCTTGGACTCGCTTCGGGACAAGATCTGGAGAAACCTGCTGGACAAGGAAATCCAGCTGAAATACGAGTCGGCTCTACCGGACGCTTTTCCAATGCCAAAGCGCGAATACCTCTATCCCGGGTTCGACCAGGAGACTTGGGACCAGCTGGTCAAGTCCTACGTGGAAGCCTTGGAGATTCTCAAGGAACAAGCCGTCAAGGAAGCGCAGATTCCAAAGAAAGAGGAGTCTCGGTGGATGCGAAAGAGTTCAAGTTCAGGTCTCTTCGAAAGCTTCTAACTAGGACAGCTTGGCCGGCGGGCGCTCACGACGATATTGGAAGAGGAAGAGTGTCGGGGAAGAGTGGACACCAGAGAATGTAGTATCCGAGGCCGAACTTCTCAACCGGGTGATTCTCGCAAAGGCTCTGATGGTCTACGCTTCGGACCAGACGATGCACTTCAAGACTGAGAAGGAAGACTTTGAGATAACGCCCCGAGTGGCCAAGGACGTAATGCGGGCAGCCGGACGACTTCCTGTGAAGGCTCGGAAGAAGAGCCGCGCTACGGCGTAGGTCAGATGTGGATCGGTTTCAACGCGCTGGGTCTCGGATTGTCGTTAGCCTAGAACAGGAAGGGGAACTCACAGGGATCTCTCGCGCGAGGGTCGAACGATTTCAAAATATTCTAGATTTTTCGGTCTCACAGGTTTTTGCAAGGAGGTGTTTGATGGGTGGTTGGCTTGTCGCAGGCTATCTGCGAGGATTAACATGTTGATGGACATGTTTTCGATTCTATGGGGATTCTAGGGCGATTTGCAGGGGACCACAGGCCTCCTACGCCCTAGGCCGGATTCCCCCAGTCTCATTCTTCCCACTGGGATCCCCATGCCCTGATGCCCGAGAGAGCCAATGAGATTCACTTCCGTATCCTTCTTCGGGCTTTTTCCAGACCGGCCTTCAACATTTTCCAGAGATACAGCAAGACCCAGACTGCTAGGCTGAATAACGCCGGTTCTCCTAAACGCTTGGACCAGGACGTAGAGTGGATGGTAACTGCTGCCTGGCGGGTGGCTGATGGGATATTGGAACCCCTCAAGCGCGTCTTACACCTTACACCTCCTCAGAGACGCTCCGAGAGTATCTTCAGTGACGTGAGATCTTGGGCGCTCACGTGCATGTAGCTTCGGATCGCGCGAAGCTATCCTTTCCTCTTCAGTGGCATCTGGACAACAAGCTTGCTCTCCGGCAAGGGATATTAGATTCGCGTTCCCGAGCGTCCCTGTGAAATTATTAGCCCCTGAGCGGCTCATCCCGATTTACGCTCTGGGGGTCGTGGGAGCGTTCCTCCAGATAACTGGAGCGCAGTGGGACGTTTCGGCCCATATTCTCGGAATTGTTGAGACGTTCTTCACTCCGGCCCACACTGTACTCTATACAGGCATAGGGATGGTCGCCATCGCCAGTCTCTCAGGACTCGTACTCCGTACGAATATGGCCGCCCGGGGAAAATTATCTCCCTCCTTTTTCAGAGGCGTCAGCATAGCCGCGTTCGGCACCGCTCTCCAAATCATAGCCGCACCTATAGATTTCTGGTGGCACAGCACATACGGCTTTGACCCTTTCCTCTTCACGCCCGCACACTCACTCCTCATCGTTGGCATGATAATCGGAGGAGTCGGAATGCTGATCGGCAGCATGAGACTACTCAGGGCCCGACGAGCCGGTGAAGAGTTCCCAGGCCCGCCAAGACTGGTCAAGCTGGTGCCGGCGATTGTGATTCTCGGACTGGCCGCGGTCTGGGCCCAGTTGAACTTCCTCGGCTACTGGGCTACAGATATTACGGGGATGGCTTACACTTTCGGCTACTGCTCCATACTGCAATTCCGCGCCTTCCGGTGCTCTCCTGTAAACGGAGACAGCCTCGCCTCTCTCGTCTCCTTCCTCGTCGCGTCGGGAATCTTCGCCGCAGCTGGAACCATCATCTTCTGGACTTCCAAGAGCCTCTTCCGTCGAAGAGGAGTCATAACCGGAATCGCTCTGATCATCGCGGCAGTCTACTCCGCCGCCGCTCTCGGTTTCTCCGCCTTTGAGATGAGCTTCTCGAATCCTCCGGGAAGCTGGTACGTTACAAACATCTCCCCTGACCAGGGAGCTAGAATAGCGCTCTTCATCCCCGTCTACCTCTTGTCCCTGATTCCGGTCCTCGTCCTTGACCTTTCGACGAGAATCTCGTTGAGAAGGACCAGAATGATCGTACTGTCCGCGCTCATCGGTCCTTTCACTGCCCTCGTCGACGGTAGGTTTAGTCTTGGAGTGTCAGAGTCAAGCTTAGACTTGATGGGGTTTGCATTTCTTCTCTTCCCGATGATTGTCGGGGGACTCGCGGGGTGGGCCATACTGACCGGGACGGCCCACAAAATTATTCCGAGCCTTGCAGTTTCTGATGCGGTACGTTCGGACGGCCGAGACCTCCAAAAGCGTCTCAGATTTTGGCAACCGAAGATATGATTCGGAGCCCGACCAGCGGAGCAACGCCATAACCTCTAGGCCCCCTCTTCGTGAAGTCGAAGATGTGTGATGTCGTATGAAAACTCCAGATTGATAATGGAACCTCATTGGTAGAAGCTCGACTGGATTTACGTTCTAAGAAGGAGAATGCCAACTCTCAACTAGGATGCTCTACCCTTGAGACTCGCTCTGCAAGCTGGGACGCTTCCAGTCGGTCACACAACCCGGCGAATGACTCGTGAGGCCCCTTCCAGAGAAGCTCGGCCGGAGAGTTGATCGTGGGCTCCACCTTGCGTAAGGTTGCAAGATCACGGAACAGAAAAACCAGTTTGAGATTCTCTCGCAGTGTACTCGCGAGCCTGTCCGCTCCGCGGGGTTTCGTCTTCCAGTCCGAAGGGTCTCCCGGAATTTCCTCGAGATGGCCGTAGCTGCTGAGAACCGAACTGGCTGACTTCTCGCCCCACCCGGGCAGACCCGGATATCCATCTGCACTATCTCCTACGAGAGCAAGATAGTCGGGTATAGACGCTGGCGCGACCCCAAATCGTTCGATCACTCCCTTTTCGTCAATAACCATCTTCCTACGTCGGTCGAGCATGACGATCCGATTCTTCTCAACGCACTGTGCCAGATCCTTGTCAGGGGAACAGATGTAGACGCGGTCAACCTCCCGAAATCCGCCGAGACTCGATGCTGCTCCCGCCAAGGCGTCATCGGCCTCCAGCTCGACCATCGGCCAGACAACGACGCCCAGTGCTATCAAGGCCTCCTCTAGAAGAGGAAACTGTGCGAGCAAGATTGGGTCCACCCCAGCACTTGTCTTGTAACCCGGCCAGAGGTCGTTTCTGAACGACTCGATGACATGGTCAGTCGCGACGCCAATGTGGGTAACTCCGGACTCGAGCATTGATACAACACTTGCTACAACCCCGCGAGTCGCCGCAACCTCTTCCCCGGCGGAGTTAGCCTGAGGTGGGAGAGCATAGAAGTGGCGGAATAGCTCGTAGGTCCCATCGAGCAGATAGACGTCCAAGGTTGACTGGCTTCGCGAAAACCGTGACTAAGGGTCGATCTAATCTATGTTGTTGATTCATCAAAAGTAGCGGTCGGGCATTATCATACTGGCGTGTCGCCCCCGGCCGTCCTTTGTTTCTCCGGGAGGAGAGAAGTTCGTTACATCCCTTGTAGCCTGTCCTTCCGGATCCGCTCTTCTCCAAGTTCGAAATTGTCCCAGTTCGTCAAAGTTGAACCGGGACCTTGCCCTTGATGTACATGTTCATCTGTTCGACACACTTAGCGACCTCCGCGTCCGGTGCGCATGTTCCTTCTTCAACAAAACAACCATCGCGTTCCAGTACACTCTCTCCTTTGCAGTCAAGGCCGCATTCGTAAACGGGTTGACCTCGCTTGAGATGTAGTTCTCAATCGGCTGGATCTTGAACCGTTTCACCAAAATCTCTCCCAACACCCAGCCCCCGCCGACGAGCAGGATGCCGGACCCAGCGAGGAATAGAGGAAACGAGAAAAGCTCCCGCAAGCCCGGAATGAGATAGTAGATTGTCACTATCATCGAGAAGGTGCTTAGGAAGGATCCGATGATCCAGCCCCAGGCGTAGTTGTAGTACAATCTAGCCAGTGTTAGACGGTAGACCCACTTGCCGGCCTTTGGACAAAGCGCGGATGAACTCCGAGTCTAAGCAGACTGTTCTTTTCCGGTCTGCGCTACTTAAGCAAGCCAGAACCCAAATTTAGCTGGGATCTAGACCATGCTTTACTCTGACGAATAGCCCAAGAGTGTTGCGTCATATCGGGCTCTGGCTTCTGTCGGGCGCTGTGCCGTGGCAGATCGTGCACGTCTTCCATCCGAGCGCGTCGACTCTGAAGGTCTGGTTCTTCCCGCAGTTCATGCAGTACTGGAGGAATCCGGTAGGATGCCTGATGGGTTTCGTTAGACGTTGAAGGTACTCCTTGTTGAACTTGAGCTTCGGCACAGCCTTCCGTATAAGGTAGATCATCATCTAGGCTTTGAAGACTATGTCCAAGCTCTCCGGCCCGCTTTAACTAGAGCCTAGTCGAAAATGGATTATGTGGTCTGAAACAGGGCAGAGGTTCAGACCAGACTTGGTCCCGCTATCTAGCCTTTCGCTGACGGCGTTTGAGGGGCTAGAATCGAGAGGACAGCGACGAAGAAGCAGACTCCCATGCCTGAGAACACAAGGACCCATGCGTCCCAGAGGCCTCTGGCTCCTATGATGGGAAAATAGTAGACGGCACTGGGTCCGTATAGTTGGGCGATTCCGTAGAGTTCGTCAGCCGTGACAGACAATGCTCCGAAGCCGTAGCAAGCGATTCCGAACAGAAATAGCCAGAAGATCCTCTTTGTGATCATTGCATCGGGCTCTGCCGAGGGCTAGGCCGCTCTGTCTATAACATGATTGTAACTCTCCTATTCGAAGGGCTGTGATTTAGCCGCCACCTCGACCGGATCATTTGGTTCCAATCGTTACGTCAGCCGATAACATGTTTCCTCATCTTAGTTTGAACAATTCTCGGAGTATGGCGAGATCATCGACCAGTCCTGTGAGCGTCAAGCCGTAACCAAGACCGATTATCAGCGCCATCAACAGCACAGAGTATAGAGAGAACCTGACACTATCCTGGCACCCACCGTCGCGCCACATCTTTCATCGCTAGTTAGCCTCGCTCAAATGGAGATGGCTGTTCTCCTAGGAATTTGCTTAAATTGGGGTCTGGGTTCGGACCGAGTCACTTCAGGTTTCTCCCCTCGGTCGCGAATTCGAATGTTCTTCAGACGGGGCGTTTCCTCTTGATTCGTCTCCAACGCTGCTCCGTTGTAAAATGGGGTTGTTTAGGTGTAGAGGGATGGCCTTCCTAACTGGCCAATGTCGAAGCCGAGCTTCCCAACCATGTGTTTGAAAACGTCCCGGCCGATCTCGGCCACGCGTGACTCGTCGACGGGTTCCTTCCGGAACTTGGCAAGCAGACCGACCGACACGTCGGTCAGACTTGCCACAAGTGTCACGATCTCCTCCACTGACACATTCTTCCGTTCTTGGAAGATCTCTTTCTTGATGAACTCTAGGAGCATGTTGCCGTACTTTGTCATTCCGTCTCCACCCTCCTCCATGTCCCGGAGGACTCTGTCAGAATCGCTCATGTCACATGTTGCGGACGATATGATGATAAGAACCCGACGGTCTCTTGCTCTAGACTTTAGTCGTTACGCGTCGAGGAGCGCTGCAGATTGACAAAGCCTTGGAGGCTATTGAGCCAATACAACTCACGTGAACATGCGAGTGTCTACGTTCTCGCAACGGCCTCTAACATGTTCCTCTCGATCCCTGAATATATTGCGGTTCGCACAGCGGTCCTCTTCCACTTGCCTGTCGAAGGCATTACTGTTGGTTTCATCTCATCCTACGGGATTGGAGTC
>VBBG01000149.1 GCA_005882905.1 Candidatus Bathyarchaeota archaeon
TCGTCCCCGCGTTGGTGGCGTAGCCCGACTGGAACGTGATCGAAGCCTCCGCGCGGCGATAATCAGCCAGAACCTTCTCCAGTTTCAGGTGCAAGTCCATCGTCCCAGCAATAACTCGAACAGAACCTGAGCCTGCTCCGTACTTTCTTGTCGCTGCAATCGCGGCCTGTTTCAGCTTGGGATGATTGGCCAAGCCGAGATAGTTGTTGGAACACAATACCAGCACGTTCTTGCCATCAACCTTCGCGCGCGGTGCCGAAGGGCTCTGGAGTGTTCGAATCCGCCAGAGAAGATCGTCCCTATCGAGACCTTCCAGTTCACTCCGAAGACTATCAAGAAGCGGCTCCCTCTGTAGCCCTGATTGTTGGCTCATGGCTAGATGAACCTCCTCGCGAGCTATGTAAAACGCTTTACGACCCGATGAGAAGACAAGCACATCTCGGATTGGCAATAATGTTTTACACCTCATCATAACGCGCGTGGAAGCGAGTCCGAGGAACCTGTCAAGAGACAAGATGCACGCTGTCGTGAAGACCTCGCCGGGTCCCGGAGCGGTCTACGAGCCCTGGCCTTCTCCCACAAAACCGGGTCTTAGGGATATTCTGGTCCGGGTCGAAGCAACATCGATCTGCGGCACCGACATGCAGATCTATGACTGGCACGAACTCATGGCCCACCGGGTCAAACCACCCCTAGTGATGGGTCATGAGTTCGCCGGAAAGATCGTTGAGGCGGGAAAGGAAGTCTCAGACCTTAGAGAAGGAGACATAGTCTCTGGAGAGACCCACATCAACTGCGGAAAATGTTTCCAGTGCAGGACAGGCAACGGCCACATCTGCGAGAGAATGCTTCTACGAGGGGTCGATACTGATGGTTGCTTTACCGAGTATCACATGCTCCACGAGCAGAGTGCCTGGCTGAACGACAAGACAATTTCCAGGAAACAGAGTCGCCGTTTTTGGTTGCGGGCCGATCGGAGCCTGTCTCATCGGACTATGCAAATCATTCGGCGCGAGCAAGATCTTCGGCATCGACATAGTCGACTATCGGCTGAACCTGGCAAAGACAATGGGGGGAGATGTTCTCATCAATGGATCACAAGAGAATGTCGTAAAAAGGATCATGGATTCGACGGATGGTCGAGGCGTCGATGTGTTCTTCGAGATGTCTGGTGCCCCTCCCTCATTCGAGGAGGGATTCAAGGTCCTACGGCCCGGGGGAACCGCGATACTGTTCGGACTCCCAGCGAAGAACGTCGAGATGGACGTTGCAAACTGGATAGTCTTCAAGGACGCTCATATCCGCGGGGTCTTCGGGCGTCGACTCTGGAATACATGGTACAAAACGGCGGAGGTCTTGAAAGCGGGAGAAGTCGATCTTTCCAAAGTGATTACTCACAGGTTCGCTCTGGAAGAGTTTGCTGAAGCATTCACTCTCATGAAATCAGGTCATTCCGGGAAAATCGTCATGTATCCCAACAGGAAACCTCCTTCCAGTTGACCGTCAGAGCTGACGATCTGTTGCTTAGGAGACGAGACCTTTCTTTTCCAGGCTCTCGAAGGCAATTCTAAACCAAGGCGTGTACCTGTCTGGGTGCTTTTCTAGGTCTTCCCTGAGTTTGGTTGGAGTCGTCCATTTCCAGTCATCGATCTCTTCCGGGTTTGGCTTTGGGACGCCGTCAAACTTTCCGGTGAACACATGATCGAACTCGTGCTCGGTAAGCTTGCTCTCCGGGTCGGTCGCTTTGTAGATGAAGCTAAACGCCTCGTGTAGGTCTGTGTCGAATCCGAACTCTTGCTTCAGTTTTCTGTGTGCCGCCTGTTCGAGTTCTTCGCCCTTACGTGGGTGGCTGCAGCAGGGATTAGTCCAGAGGTTGCGAAAATGGTGCTTGGCCTTCGCCCGGAGTTGGAGCAGCACTTCCCCCTTAGAATTGAACACGAATATTGAGAATGCCCTGTGAAGTTTGCCGCCTTGGCTATGTGCGCTCATCTTTTCTTCGTATCCTATGGGACGGTCTTTCTCATCTACAAGGATCACGGTTTCCGTCACGGTAATTCTCGTCCCATGTCTACCTCAATTTAGGGTAGCGTCACGTATTTACGGGTGAGTGTACGGGTGCCGCATTATCGCTTCTTTGGATCTATGGCTTGAGCTTCCTTCTGTCTGCCTTTCACGATCTCCCCAGCTATGTTCTTCAATACTACTGGTCTCGGTCCTGTTTTCTTGATAGCGACGTAGCCCGTCTTCTCCCAAGGAGACTTGGACAGAGCAGCTTTCTCGGTAATCTCGGGCGAATATCCGAGGGTCATGGCGGCCTGCCAGACTTCCTTTGCGCTGGGCTGTTTGACTGCTCGCGAGACGGGAAGCCTTCGTCCTTCGCCTCTTGTCTTCGAGCTGTCAAGATGGGCCGGCCATACTATGAGAAATCCGGGGAGCTTCAACCGCCCGACCTCTTCGCCTAATTACTTCTGGGTTTTCTCTAAGAGAATTGCGTTGATTACCCCGTCTTGTCCTGGCCGAGATGTTACTCTCGCCTGGCCAAGCTCTGTCTCAACGATCGCACCTTTCGTGATGACGCCTCTCCTCTGATAGTCCACATTTGCAGGGTTCCTAATGACACGGAGAAGTTTGGACTTCGAGCTCTTACCCGAGGCCTTGTCTGTTACGACGGCCGAGTCGGCTGCGGCGAGACGTACTTTCAAACCTCCGCCGCGGGTCTCGACCCATCTCTTCTTCGCAGGACCAAGGGTCGTCTCGGTAGGCTCTGAGCCTGCTTCGTAGGCTCGTTTTCCCCTCCATGCACGTTTGGTTCCGCCGGTGGGTTTTTTCTTGTATTGGCTTCCGTGACTCTGGGTCATTGAACACAACCGGAGATGGGCTGGGCTCTGGCATAATTAACCGTTCCTCCAAGGAACTGTCGCAGCTAGAATCTTTGCAGTTTTTGTCCCCGAGGTAACCGAATCTTTATCTGTTCGGGACCGCTTTCGCTTTTCAAATTCGAGGCGCATGCGAGAGAATGCCGAACTATTGCTTGGAGTGCGGTGGCAACCTAAGTTACGACTCCGCAATCAAGCAATATGCGTGCAAGAGCTGTGGACTGACGTTCACACAGCAGGATCTTCTTCAGGGTCGTGAAAAAATGTTTCAGAGCCAGGAGACTGTTGACGAGGAGAAGAAGCGCCGCCAGAAAGAGTATCTTAAATGGTGGCTAAGCGACAAGAAGAAACCCTAGTAGTCCAAGGTAGCAACAAGTCCGGACTATCAGCGAAATCAGCCACAGGCTTTATTCCCGATCCATTCCCGACTCGTACCTGAACCAACCCTGGGCCACTCAAAACCGAACAGCATCGTTGATGTTATTCTTGAAGGCTGGAGGCGCGGAGCCCGGGGACCTCTACCCCAAATAAGCGCTCTTCAACTTC
>VBBG01000100.1 GCA_005882905.1 Candidatus Bathyarchaeota archaeon
CAAGCCAACGAGGGTCGCCTTTGTGAACCGGCCCTTCACCCAGTATCTGACTAGAACGCCAATCGTTCCGAGCGACATCCAAGATTCACTTTAGAATCGGGTCTTCACCCTTCTCCGCTGTGAGCCGGAGGAACACGTCCTCGAGCCTCGCATCACTCTCAGCCCTCGCCATTTTCCTCAGACTCTCAATGTCTCCGACCGCGACTATCTTTCCGTGATCGATTATCGCAATTCTTCCAGCATGAGACTGGGCCACGTCCAGGTCATGGGTCGACAAGATAGTCGTGACCCCCCTCTTAGTCCGAGCGCCGATCCAATCCTTCACCGAGACCCGGGTCTTCGGATCCAAAGCCGTCAAAGGTTCGTCGAGGACGAGAACTTCGGGATTGTGGAGGCTCGTTGCTATTAGCGCGACCTTCTGTTTCATCCCCTTCGACAGGCTACCCAGTAGACTGTTCCGCTTCTCTTCTAGACCGAAGCTCTTCAGAGACTCTGAGATCTCACGTTCAAGCAGTTCATCATCGACCCCGCGGATCTTTCCGACAAACTGGAGGAACTCGAGGGTGGTCAGTCCGGTGTAGAGTGATGGATTCTCTGGCAGGTATCCGATCATGCGTTTTGCCTTCTCGGGCTCGACTACAATATCGATCTCATCGATCCTAATCGTCCCACTCGTAGGCCTAAGAATCCCAACGAGCGTCTTCAGAAGCGTGCTCTTCCCAGCACCATTTGGACCGAGGAGTCCGAAGATCTCGCCCGAGCCGATATCGAGGGAGACATTGTCCAGAGCGACAAGTGTCCCGTAATGCTTCGTCAGACGTTCAACGGAGATCTGTGGCATGTCCTTATGCGCTCGCGGGAAGTAGTTCGTTAAGGTTCGTCGATACTTAACGACCAGCCTCGACTGGTGGGGCAGACGATTGGAAGTTTTTCTCTACGTATCAAACGCATGGTCATCATCTTGAGAAGCTTAGAATAACCAGAGGCGAGCATCGACCGGGTCATGTCAAGGGCCTGGAGCTTCATCAAGGACCCGATTCATGGCTACATTCGAGTAAACGAGACCGAGAGGACGGTCCTGGATACTCGGCCTGTCCAGAGACTCCGCAGGCTTCGACAGCTCGCGGGCTCAGAGTTTGTCTACCCTGCGGCAAACCATACTCGCTTCGAGCACGTTCTCGGAGCAATGCATCTTGCTGGTGCTCTGTCTGAGGTCCTCCCAACCCACCTCGACGCGCATGACCAGGAACAGATGCGCCTGGCAGCTCTCCTACACGATATTGGTCATGGTCCATTCTCACACGTATTCGAACCGCTAATGGTCCGGCATCTCAAGAAGACCCACGAGGACTTTGTGCCATGGATTGTCAACGAGACGGAGGTCGCTGACAAGCTTGACCAGGCCGGATTCAACCCTCACAGGGTCGGGCTGCTCGCCGTTGGGCGTTTGAGGGACAATAAGAGGCCGTATCTTGACCAGATCATCAGCAGCAGTGTCGATATTGACAAGATGGACTTTATCGTTCGAGACTCCTTCCACACGGGAGCCGGTTACGGCTCGGTGGACGTTCACAGACTCCTCTATACTATGGATGTGATCAACGGAAATCTCTCAGTAGACGGTAGAGCCGTAGCAACTCTGGAGAGTTTCCTTCTCGCTAGACTCGAATCCTTCAGGACTATCTACTTTCACAGAGCGTCAAGAGCGGTCCAGATCATGATAGTACAGGCGCTCGAAGCGGCAAGGGATGAGCTCGATCTGCTGTCATTCGACGAGCCAGACGACTATCTGCGACTCGATGACTACAAGGTCTGGACTGGCCTCAGAGAGTGTAGGAAGTCTAGGAGAATAATGCAGGATCTGGAAGCGAGAAGGCTTCTCAAATGCGCTTACGAAAAGACCGTTTATGCTCCGGACGAGCTCGTCTCGAACGTGATCACAAAGGATAGCGTCCGGCTGAACATTCAGAATGAAATTGCGAATAAGGCAAAGGTCAGCCCGGAAGAGGTGGTCATTGACGTTCCAACCCTTCCTTCGGTGCCCTACCACAATGCTGTCGAGATACAACCGCTCGATATACCAGTGTTCAAGCGAGGCCCGTCTGGAAAGAAAGAGATCGTTCAACTTTCTGAGGTCTCTAGAATCATAGGGTCGAGTCTGCAGCAAGACACATCTTGGGAGAGACTCCCGCAGAGGTCAAAGTCTCATACTAGCAAAACCCTCTCCCCTCGCTACCGATCACTGTCACTGGTTCGGAATTCTCGAAGTTACATCAGCACTAAATCGCAACCCTCGAAATGATATTGATATCCGAAGAAACCGTGGTGCTCGCGATGCCCAAATTTATGCAGACTCTCGACGATACCATATACAAGGAACTAGAGAAGTTGGCGAAGCGGAGAGGCATCTCCATCCAGGAGCTGATCAGGGCAGTAATCGTTCCTGAATGGGTCACGGGCCACAACGGGCCAGAAACCCAGCAAACGCCCACCAGCAAGCTGAACGCTTGGCGCTAGTTTCCACGATTTCTAGAACTAAGTCTCTCAACTAGAGGCCACGCGACGCCCAGCTTGTGAAACGGTCTTCATTCTATTAAAGAATCTTGGACGATCAGTGTCCGGCCGTATTGTTACATCGTGGTTAACGATAGCTCAGAAGATTCTCGGTGACGGTGATGGGAAATGGGGAAGAATACGCCGAACAAGTCTCCAACGGTTGCTATACTCCTCTCGATGATTCGGTTGACAGTGGCAGTCAGATGAGCGTCGAGAGGTTTGACGATTCAGTGGCGGCGCTCGCCTTTGCCGCCACTATCATCACGATTACCCTTGGATTCTTGTTCAACCTTTGACCTCGAACAACAATCGAGCCTATTTTGTCCTAACCTTGTCTAGTAGCGACGAGTAGCCTCGTAGGGCTTCTCCCTCGGCGAGGGCGGTGTTGAGTGAGACTAGGCTCATCTTGTTGAAGATGGCTGCGGATCTTTCCGCGAGGGCTCGCGCTGCGATGAGGAATTTTCCGCCCAGAAGTACGGATGATGTGCCCACAGCGCCGTCTCTGAGACCGGGAGTAGCAATAGCTAGAGTCCCGATCTTAATCGTTCCCTCATAGCACAAGGCGAGGACTGCGTTGTCCATCTGAAGAAGGTTGATTTTGAGAACTATTCCGTCGTGCTCGGAGGTTGCTTCCTGCAACGCGGATCATGTTCTGGTATTGGCTACGTTATGTAGCGGTCCTTTCCTTCTTCAGGTTTCTCTTCTTCGCCTTCTTTGGACTCCTCGAGATCGGTTCGACGTAGTTTTTCCATCTTCTTCCGCATATCCTCTATCTCAACATCTAGATCCTTAAGCTCGACGGGCATGCTGACCAGGCCTGTCAGCATTTGTATCACAGCTCTAGCCGCTTCCAGATCAGGGTATACCCCGGTTGTCGCGCCCAAAAGTCCTGCGCACTGGAGCCCCCTCTGCCGTCCGATGCCCAGAATCACTCCGGCAGCGCCGGTCACAGCGCCCCCCTTTGCAAGCTTGGCCCCCAGCTTCTTCAATCGTTCACCAATGATCGCGTCTCCGACGACTCCGTATACGGCACCCACGTCGTTGCCGGAACGGGTTCCGTAGCCGCCCATTGTGAACAACATTCTGCATCCGAATTGCTGTGCGAAGTCGAGAACTCTGCTGGCCACTTCGTACTGGCCGGTTACGCTAGGCTGAGCGTCGCCTGTGAGGAATATTACGTTAGGCTCCTTGTCGCTGAACGCGTAGAACTCGTACTTGGGAAGAGAGTAGGTTCCGTCCTCAGAGATGTTGATGCCGAGGTTGCCGTCTGGGAAGAGGAGATAGCTGGAATACAACTCTGCAAACTTTTTCGGTTTCAGTTTCTCTATGAAATAGTCAACGGCGACTTTTCCCACGTAGCCAAGTCCGGGGAGACCTTGGATTAGCACGGGCTCCTTTATCATGACTTTGGAGAGTTCGTGAATCCTCGTATCGTCATTCATCATAAGGGGCCAGTTGAAAAGAGTCTTCGACGATTCTCTCGGAGAGTTGTTTAAATAGTTTGATTCGCTTCAACAAGTTTTCAGTTTACAAGAGTCTGAATCTGATGAGTTGCGCACCATTCGTCTCTTCTCCACATGACGTTGTTCGTAAAATGCTTGAGGTCGCGAGAGCCACTAAAGATGATGTCTTGGTTGACCTGGGGTGCGGCGATGGGCGCATTCTATCAACCGCCATCAAGGACTTCGGGGTGAAGGCCGCGTTCGGCTATGAGATTAGGGAGGATCTCTTCAAGACCGCTTCAGGCGAAGTGGAGAAGCTGAACCTGGGAAACAGGGCCCGCGTCTACAACCGGGATCTCTTCCAGGCAGATCTCAAAGAGGCGACTTTGATAACTCTCTACCTAACGACCTACGCGAACGAGAGGTTGAAGCCGAAACTGCGTGCAGAGGCCCGGCCCGGCGCGCGGATCGTGAGCCACGACTTTATGATCAACGGCTGGAAGCCATCAAAGAAAGAGAACTACAACGAGCACACGATATACGTATACTCGATCCCAGACTCCTACTCAATGTAGCATCCCATAACCTATCTCTTCATACTTCGAAGAGAGCAGGATATTTCCAATCTCGAGAAATCTAGGCCGTTCCGTCGTCCTCGTCTCGACGAGAGCATATCCGTCAATCATCTCCCTGATTCTCCCTATGCCAAGAAGCTCTTGATGATCATCTAGCAGCCCAGCAAGAAATCCCTTGAGCTTTCTATCCCAGCGTAGGACTTGCTGTTCGGACCGATCGAACATTCTCAATTTCGTATTCTCTTGGCTGATCTTCATAGTCTTGGAGCCGAGGAGAAACCGCCGGTAGCCCGTTTCCCGGACATTTTTCCTCTCCTCCCTCGATCGCATTCTGGCATAGGTAGAACTTGGCAGTCTGATCGACGCAGAGGAAACCATGTCGAGGAGAGGGTCGATTTCGGATCCCCTACTCAGCCCGAGGACCAGATCAGGCTGGGTCTCGTGGAGTAGCTCCTCTTTGAATCGCAAAGCGGGCAAATCCCCGATCCAGCCGTCAGTGTTCACGAGCACCAATTCGCTGGAGCTGACGAGTTTTTCTTTCAAACGGACGATCAACCGGGTGAGTTTGTCCGGTACTGATGACGGACTGGTGTCGCCTATGAAGAAGGCTGTCTCTTGTCGTAGGTCTTGCAACGTCAGGATTGGCTCGGATGCAAGTGAGGAGCTGATAGTTGTCGGAGGTCCGATATCCGCCTGACCAACGTCGGCGTCTACCACTCCAACCTTAAGTCCATTCTGAACACACATGTTTGCTAGGAATGTGCAGAGGCTGGACTTGCCTGAATCAACGTCTCCAACTATTGCTGCAACGCCCTGTTGTCGTTGGAGAATGTGAGCCGCTTCTGTCCAGCCTGTCGGTATGGTTGACTCGAGCAGTTCCTTCCAGGAGCCGTCGGGGCCCATCTTGATTTCAAGGGTGGCCGGTTCAGTGGCTAGTATTGGGTCTTGTCGTAGGTCTTCGACTGTTATCCAAGTATCTGGGTTAATTGGTGCTCCAAAGCATTGGGCTCTGCCTTCTGAGAGCTTGAACTGTACCGGTCCAGTCAGCAGAATAGTGTGACCTTGTCCGATCCTGTGTGTAACTGGTCTGACAGGAGGATCCAATCCTGTATTCCGAAATGAGGCGATTCATTTAACGTGTTATTAGAACGCGAAGCTTTCCACGTCTACTCAAAACGCAACATATCAGTAGCCGAATCCTTCTGAGCCATCAATGTCTGCTGTGCGAATCAGTCAGACCTAGTCTAGGACCAGAAGGTTGCTAACCTTCTTACCCGGCCTCCGATGACGAGTTTCGTATTCACTATTGGACTTCCTGAGCTCCGGATCTCATGCAATAGACAGGCTGCTAGGAGGAGGTTTTCCGCTCCACCAGATCAGTCTTCTATACGGGGAAGCAGCAACTGGCAAGACGATTCTCTCCATGCAGTGTGTTCTGGAAGCAGCTCGGAAAGAGTACAAGGTATTCTATCTCGACTCTGACCAGTCATTCTCAGCCAATAGGATGGAACGGCTCGCCGGAGGTAGAGAACTGGCGGAGAGAATCGTCCTTTTTCGTCCAGAAGATTTCGATGAACAGGGGCGCATCGTGGAGAACATTGAGAACCTGCTCACAAAGACTCCAATACTGCTGGTTGTCGATTCTATTACTGGACTATACAGGGGAGGACAGGTCAAACCCGAAGGATATTTCGGTCGCGATCGAGAGCTGAATCGTCAACTTGCACAGCTAGATGCTCTCGGATCACGCTTCGCCGCGTGGATATTGCTGACTGGACAGGTCCACAGTTCGCCCACGGGAGGGGAATGGTTGGTGGAGCCTGTTGCGACCCGGACCCTTAGACACTGGTCAGATCTAATTCTGAGATTGACTCAGACGCCGAGGCCGAATGTTCGAGACTGTTTTCTCGAGAAGAAGAATGGGCTAGATGTCTCCGGGAATCATTGTCCTTTCAAGATAACAGACGAGGGGATCGAGGAAGCCTAGTCTGGATTATTAACTATGAACGTCTTGCGACATTTGGCGTCTGGAATAGAATGGTAGGACTACTCACCTCTGCACTATTGTTTATCGGTCCGTCCTATGTGGCCAACGCTGCGCCCCTTCTGTTTGGCGGAGGCCCAACCCTGGATGGAGGCAGGAAACTCTCCGACGGCCAGCCAATCTTCGGTTCCCACAAGACAATTCGAGGAGTCTTTGCAGGAATCGTCGCCGGAACAATAGTCGGCTGGGGCGAGGCTCTCGTCGACCCCAGACTTGTCGTTGGAGGTTTCATGATCAGCTTGGGAGCGGTTCTAGGCGATCTTCTCGGCGCCTTCATAAAGCGTAGGCTTCGTGTAGAGCCTGGCAGAGCCTTTCCAGTTCTCGATCAGCTCGACTTTATCGTTGGAGGCCTCGTTCTCGGGTACTTGTTCTTCCCGATCGAACCGATCTCCGTGTTACTCGTGGTTCTCGTAACGCCTCCAGTACACCTAGCAACAAACTATGGTGCGTATCGGCTCGGAATAAAGAAGACTCAATGGTGACCATCCCAACGCTACAGTGATGTGGGCCGGAAAGCTCTAAAGCCAACCGAGGATTGGGAAGCCGACGTGAATTCTACAAAGGATCTAGGAGAGCAGCTGGCAAAAGTATGCCTTGAGACCGCCTCGCGAGACAACGCGACTTACGCCGATATTCGTCTCGTGAATACGGTGATAGAGACCGTTAGCATGATCAATGAGAATCCTGCATCTGAGGAATCGAATGATCTCGGAGCCGGGATAAGAGTCCTCTACCAGAACACTGGCTGGGGATTTGCCAGCACCGACGAAGTAGATCCGGAAAACATCCGGGAGACGACAAGGAAAGCGCTCTCACTTGCAAGGGGGGCTGCAAAGATCGGATCGAGGCTCACTCTCGCCAAAGAGCCTACCCATGTGGCCAGTTGGGAGTCGCCCAGAAAGAAGGACTCCTTGACCGTTCCCACCGAGACGAAATTCGAAGTTCTCGAAGACGCAACCAGCCGAATGAAAGCAGAGGGCGTCGTGGCTAGAAGGAGCCAGATAATCTCGACAAAGATCGAGAAGTATTTCGCAAACTCGGAAGGATCCAGGATCTATCAAGACATTGCCCAGACCGGCGCGCAGATCGTTGTCGCAGCGAAGGGACCTTCGGGCATACAGAGAAGATCCGAGCAACAGTACGCGTTGGAGGGCTACGAACTCATTGATGCGATGGATCTTCCCGGAAAAGCTCCAGTCTTGACGAAGGAGGTTCTAGAGCTAACCCGGGCGCAAGGATTGAAGGAGGGACGGTCGGATGTGATTATCAGCGCAGACCAACTGGGCCTACAGGTTCACGAGTCATGTGGTCATCCTATCGAACTCGATCGAGTGCTGGGATACGAGGCGAATTTTGCCGGCAGAAGCTTTCTGTCCCCTGACCAGCTGGGAAAGCTACAGTACGGTAGCGAGCATGTCAACATCGTAATGGACGCGACACTGGCCCACGGGCAAGGCCTGGGAACATTCGCATACGATGATGAAGGAGTTGAGTCTCAGAGAAAGTACGCGATAAGAAAGGGCAAGTTTGTCGGATACTTGATGTCGCGCGGGACCTCGCAGAGCGTGGGAGAGCCCCGAAGCAATGGTTGCATGCGAGCCGACACCTACCAGCTTCCTATCATCAGAATGACGAACGTGAGCCTGGAGCCTGGGGACTGGGACTATGACGAGCTCATAGAGGACACGAAGGATGGAATCTTAATGGTCGCAAACTACGGCTGGAGCATCGACCAGAAGCGGTACAACTTCCAGTTCAACTGCGAGAAAGGATACCGGATAGAGGACGGCAGTATAGGAGAATTGATCAGGGGACCGGGCTATTCCGGGATAACGCCAGAGTTCTGGAACGCCTGCGATGCTGTCTGCAACAGGAAGAGCTGGACCCTCTGGGGAACACCGAACTGTGGAAAAGGACAGCCGCAGCAGGTCATGGGCACAGGCCACGGCGCCTCACCGTCCAGGTTTAGGAACATACGAGTCTTCGGAGCTTCCTAGCCATGTCACAGAGTCTCCAGAAACAGATACCGCTTACCGAGAGGGGGCATCGCGTATTTGACATGGTCCGAAAGTTTGCTAGAGGCGCCGAAGAGATCGAGATCAGCCTAATCTCCACGACAGGCGAGTATCTCCGGTTTGGAAACAACGAGCTGGGACAGTCACAGTCCACAAAGAACCGCACGCTTTCAGTAAGACTCTCATCCGGCAAGAAGCAGGCACGGACAACCACCGGCCGTCTCGAAGAGAGCTTCATCAAGAAGGCAGTCGAGAAAGCTGTCTCGCAGCTGAAGACCTCTCCCGAGGATCCTGACTATCTACCGATGCTGGGGCAACAATCCTACCAGACGGTAAGCCGGTACCATACAAGGACAGTGGAAGAGTCTGCAGAGACCAAGGCGGGCTATGTCGGAAGAGCGATCGAGCTGGCCCGGGACAACAAGCTTCTCGCCTCCGGTGTCCTGGGAACCAGCGTCGACGAGGGACTGATCCTGAATACGGCTGGCCTAGAGTCACACTACAGAGGAACAGGCGGCTACTTCTCACTCACAATGGACGCTGACAATGGCAACCAGACCGGGTACGCGCTCTCCACCTTCGCCGACATCTCTGAACTGGACGCGCCAAAAGTCTCAGAGACGGCACTAGAACGCGCCAAGCTAAACAAGGCACAGATGGAGGTCCAGCCTGGCAAGTTCGATGTTGTCATTGATCCACACGCCTGGAGCGAGATGCTGTTCTTCTTCATAGTATCAGCCAGTGCCGGCTATTCGGCAGACTTCGGGACTAGACAGTACAAGGAGGGGAGAAGCTACCTGTCAGGGAGGATTGGAGAGAAGATAATGGGCGAGAATGTCATCCTAGAAGACGACGTCTACCATCCACTCCAGATGGGCCCACCATTCGACGGAGAAGGATACCCAAAGAGTAAACTGACGCTGGTGGAGAATGGCGAACTGCGGTCTCTGGCCTCGAGCAGAATCTCAGCGCACAGATACCAGGACGCAAAGCCGACTGACCTAGTTATCCGCGGGAAGGGTCCAACAAAGACTACCGAAGACCTTGTGGGAGAGCTGGACAAAGGACTGTTGCTCACACGGCTCTGGTATATCCGAGAGGTCGAACCGCGCACAAAGACCTTAACAGGAATGACCCGGGACGGGACGTTCCTCGTGGAGAATGGCGAGGTCAGGAGACCCGTCAAGAACTTGAGATTCAACCAGAGCCTGTTGGAGCTTTTTAGCAACATCGAGAAGTTTACCGAACCGGTTAGAAACACATCCTTCACCGGCACGGCAGTGCTTGAGCCTGGGGTCCTGGCAAAGGACTTCAACTTTACCAGCGTCTCGCCCTTCTAGGACGAGAGACGACTTCGAAACTGACCTGGCCAAACATCTCGTTGTAGGTTACTCGATAAAGAGGGAAAGGGGACGACAAAAATTGTCCCTCATCGACTAGGGTTCGTCTTTCTAGACTGCTTGGCCGTGCTGTTGTAGGTCGCGCATCATCTGGTCGTAATGGTCTTTGGTGATTTCTCCCCGCGCGTATCGTTCTCTTAGGATGTAGTAGGCGCGGTCGCCGTAACTCCAGCCCCAGTAGTGGCGTGAATAACCCCACCTCCAAGGCCAGAAGAGCCATCTTAGCAGGAAGAACACCAAGAAGAACGCGAAGAAGAAACCGAACGGGAAGAATCCGAAGCTGTACGGATAGTAGGCGATTGCGGCTGGTCTGAAGAATATCAGCCCGATTGCGGCAATGGTTCCGATCAGTGCGAGGAAGGCAATGAATCCCCAGATGAAGAATCGACCGGGATGTCTCCACCCATATTCACTCGTCTTGACACACCTCCTCTCTTAGGGTCGTGACTAAAGTTGACCGATATCGATAATCCGATATCGGCAACTTCTGATATAAACCTTGCCGGCAGACGATACGCGTTCTCTATAATTGTCTGAAGCCACGCTCCAAGTCCGAGACGAGATCCTCAACATCCTCTATCCCCACGCTGGCCCGGACGAGGTTGTCGGAGACCCCCAGTTCCACTCGTCTCTCACGAGGGATGCTCGCATGAGTCATGCTGGCCGGATGTTCAATCAGACTCTCTACTCCACCGAGACTTTCAGCCACGGTGAAGACACGTAGCTGCTTGAGGAATTTCTTGCAACTATTGAAACCGCCAGACAGCTGGAAGCTCAACATGCCTCCACTGCCCCTCATCTGTCGTCTGACAATGTCTCGTTGAGGATGATCGGGAAGACCGGGAAACAGGACCCGTTCAACCTTGGATTGTTTGAGGAGATATTCGCCGATGGCTTTCGCATTCTGACAATGTCGCTCCATTCTAACCGCGAGAGTCTTGACTCCCCTAAGGACAAGGTAGCAGTCGAGAGGCCCTGGAACCGCTCCAACCGCGTTCTGGAGGAAGCTTAGAGGTTCATGGATCTTCGTGTCGTTCGTGATCGCAGCGCCTCCTATGAGGTCGCTGTGTCCACCAAGGTATTTCGTGGTGCTATGCACTACAATGTCCGCGCCGTGGCTCAGAGGGTTCTGCAGGTACGGACTCATGAAGGTGTTGTCGACAACGAGGAGCGCGTGCGCCTTCCGACTGATCTTGCTGATGCGCTTGATGTCGATTATGCGCATCAACGGGTTGGTCGGTGTCTCTATCCAGACGAGTCGAGTATTCTTGCGGACCGCCTTTTCGACGTTACTCGGGTCTTGAGGGTCAACGTACGTGAACTGCAGGCCGTAATTGCGGAGGACCTTTTCGAAGAGCCGATACGTGCCCCCGTAAATGTCATCTCCCGCAATAACATGGTCACCCTTGCGCAGGAGCATTAGTACGGTGGTTGTTGCGGCCATCCCGCTGCTGAAAGCTAGTCCATACTTTCCTTCCTCTAGAGAGGCGAGACACTCTTCAAGAGCAGTGCGGGTCGGATTAGCGGTTCTAGAATAGACATACTTTCCTTCCTTGCCGGGCTCCGATTGCCGGTACGTACTGGCGAGAAAGACTGGGACAGTAACACTACCTGTCTCAGGCTCAGGGTCTTGACCTACGTGAATTGCCTTTGTCGAGAAGCGCATGCAAAGAGAAAAAGGTCGACCGGATTTAACCTAGTCTTTGGTCGCGGGTGCTTAGAATCGCGCATTCAACGAGTGTAGTACAAGACTCAGCTGTTTGAAGTCAGGAGCCTTCTGGGTCGAGAAAGAGTGGAGAATAGGAGAGGGCGAAACCACCTGGAATACTACTTTTTCTTCTTCTTCGGATTGTGTGCGGCGCATGTGTCACACAACGAATTCTCGCCTCCCGGATGATGACCGGAGGCCTAACTTTGCATGTCCCGTCTTAAAAGACTCCGGTTCGTACTCTATCCAAGGACGGCTTCTGAATGACAGATAACGCCAGACCCTCAACCCCGTGCGCTTGCCCATGATGTTGGACTAAAGTTCTCTTTTTATTCTCCCAACAGACCTAGAGGTCTGTTCGCGTGTTTCGACAGTGAAGGACAAGATCCTCTGTTTCGTGTGCTCCGTCAACAATATCGAGCGCACCTTCAACACCTACTACGAGTTGCAAGACCATCTGTACAGAGACCACGATATGAAGAAGGACCCGGCCATGGACATATTCAACAAGTACAAGACCACAGGAGCCCGAGACCAATCCACGACACCACAAGCCTGACGGCGCTGAGCGGCCGAGGATTTCCTCGCAACTTCTAGAGCGACGGTAGGAAGCCGTAGATGATCAGTATGGCCAAGGCGACTATGATAAATGTCACGAGACTACGCTGAGTATCGAAACCCATGGCGCTCTTGACGGCGAACACGCTCGAAACTGCCGTCCATCCCACTCCCAGTGACCGCGCAAGATCAGGGATAGGCCACGCCGGAATCGACGTGAGTAGAAAGATGAGGGCGGGGGAAGTTGCGAAGAAGAGAGGTCGGGCCAGGCCCCAATAGCTCGACGTGCCCTTGAAGAGTCTGGTTGCAACCAGATACGTAAGGGATAGCCAGACAAATCCGACAAGAACCCCTACTGCCATACCAGCTACGCTGCCAACAAGAACTCCGATCAGATCGCCTCCGACCGAGGCTGCGAACCCGAAACCAAAACTCAGCCCTGCTAGGGCCAAGACTAGAAGCGATTGGCCTGTCGCGCTCCCGTCGTCCCTCAAAGAGGTGAAAATGTGACCATCCAGTCTTGCCGCTCTCACCATCCTGTACAGAAACAGTCGTGGACTTCCCATCGAGGAGGAGTCTTGCGGAGCAAGCATGAAAACGACGCGGGGAGGATCGGATTCCGCTATTATCAACTTATGCCGGCCGTGCACTCGACTAGACGAATTCTAGATAGACGAAGAGTAGGACCATGAATCCGACTGCGAGGGTCAGGACGGTTCGGCGGATGTCGAATCCCATTACTTGTTTTAGCACAAAGCCTTGCAACAGGACGACCCAGGCAGTAACGACGATGGCGACGGTCTTGTAAAAGATGGGTACCGGGATCGAGATGAGGATGAAAAGAAACGCTGGGCTTACAGAAAAGAAGAGAGGGCGTGCGAGTTCCCAGTAACCGGTCTTTCCCTGGAACAATTTGGTCCCGACGAGGAATAATGTGCCAGACCATACGAACTCGGCGAAGCAGCCTGTGACGATGCTAGCTAGGCTACCGACGATGATACCGTATGCCGAGACTGAATTACTCTGCAACTCCGTGAACAAAGTATAGCCGACTCCCAACGCTAGGGCAGCGACAACCAGCACAGCTACTGCTTGGCCAGTGGCATTCTTGTTCTGCTTCAGCTCGAGGATTTCATCTCGGTCGAGTCTCGACACTCTCTTGATGCGAGACCACATCAGAGCGAGTTGAAATCTCGAAGAGGCTTGTCTGCCTTGAACATTCACGGTTATTCCAGCTATGCTTTAATTCGTCTTCTCAATCGATGCTTATGAACAAATAGTCGATCGAGTTCTAGGGGCTTTGCTTGGCAACCAGTCATAGTATCGACGAGTCCTTCAAGCTGAAGGAAACTCTTGCGGGTGCCAAGCCGTCCTTCAAGGTTGTAGTTATGCCAGATTTCTTTCTAGATTATATTCTGACCTACCCTGGCACACTCAACGAATTGACAGCATCCTTTCTGGAGGTAGCTCAGAGGGGAGGCGGGAATCTTCTAGGCTGGGCGCATACCATCGGACGTGGAGGAAACGCTTCAAACATGGTAGCCCAGCTCTCAAAGCTAGGCTGTGAGGTCGTCCCGATTATTGAGACGGACGAACTCGGAAGGATAGTTCTCCAACACTTCCTCAAGGGCGTGGACCTTTCCCATGTTCGGACAACAGGAACAATGTCCCGGACTATGTCCTTCGAGACAGAGCACTCGGGCAGGCGCGTCAACATTATGGTGAGCGACCCAGGATCCCTCTCTCAGTTCGGCCCAGAGAAACTCAGCCAGGAGGACAAGACGCTCATTTCCGAAGCAGATTTCGTCTGCGTCCTCAACTGGAATCAGAACAAGAAGGGGACGGAGCTCGCCGAGAAGGTCTTCTCCATCGCCAAGAACGAAGGAAAGGCCGTCACCTTCTTCGACCCGGGAGATCCTGCACTCCGAGTGGGCGAGATAGAGGGGCTGAACGAACGCGTCCTCACGCCGGGACTCGTTGATGTCCTAAGCGTAAACGAGAACGAGCTGGTGCATCTGGCAAAGGGGGTAGCAGAGGACACGTCGGAGATGGAAGGTGCTGAGGATCCTCTCTTCGGAGCTGCCAGCGTATTCAGTATGATGATACCGAGAGTCGATCTGCACACGCCCGAGTTCTCAGCAACGTTTGTCGACGGGCAGAGACTCCGCGTCCCATGCGCAAGGATCAAGCCTGCGAAAGTGACTGGCGCCGGAGACGTCTGGAACGCTGCCGACATCTATGCTCAAGGAGTCGGGCTCGGGCATAAGGATCGGCTGGTATTTGCGAACGCTGCCGGTGCAGCGTATCTGGAGAGACGGGGGTTTGAGCCTCCTACTCTGGGAGAGGTTATCGGAAGACTCGACAGTGTCGTCGCGGCCAGCAAGCCCTAGGGTTTCACGAGTCTTAAATTGGCTAGACAGATTGTCTCGGCATACAGGCTGGGCAAGAGTTCGAGCTGCAACTGAGATCGCTAGAGGTACAAGTTAGCAATTGATGAAAGTGGCTGAAGGGGTCTACAGGGTACCCGCCCGTGCAGCGAACGCCTACCTAGTCGAAGCCGACAATGGACTAGTGCTCGTCGACACGGGGTTGCCGGGTAGTGAGAAGCGGATACTGAAAGCAATCGCCGGTCTCGGCAGAGAGCCCAGCGATGTGAAGCTGATACTTCTGACTCACCGACACTTGGACCATATAGGAAGCGCGGCGGCTCTCAAGAAAGAGACTTCTGGGATGCTTGTCTCTCATCCGTTCGAGAAGCCGTATGTTGCTGGGACCCTTGTGATTATCACTCCGCGGGCGTGGAGCCTTTACGCACGGATAGTAAGGCGTGTCTTGGCGGTTGTATCCTCGACAATGAAGCTGTTTCGCCTCATCAAGTATCACCCCGTACATGTTGACGAGGCCGCGGACGAAGAGTCGGTGCTGGAGAAAGTCGGGCTCGACGGGTCGATCGTCTGGACCCCCGGCCATACGAAAGGGTCTGTCTCTCTATTCCTAAACGAGAGCAAGGTTGCGATAATCGGCGATCTTCTGACGAGCAAACGTGGGAAGCTGGTTGAGCCGATGTTCATGGAGAACACTTCACAGACCAGGTCGAGTGTTCAGCGAATCCTTGATCTGGACCCGGTGACCCTCTGCCCGGGACACGGCAAACCTCTTCCCCCGTCTACGGTTAGGGTCAAGGAGAGAGCAGCTCAATCAGTCATGGTGGAGACCAAGAAGGAAGAAGATATAGACCTCGAGGGTCTGGCGAAGGATCTGTCTGCAGAAGCTGCATAGATGCGGGAATGGCTGGGGACAGATGTACTCCTAGCGGGGACGCTCTGAAAAGAAAAGAGTGGGAGTTTGGAGGGCTACTTTCGAACCTTGTCGAAGCGTGACGCCACGTCGTCCCAGTTGACTACGTTCCACCAAGCATCGACATACTTGGCGCGGTCGTTCACGTAGTCGAGATAGTAGGCGTGCTCCCACACGTCAAGGACGAGTAGCGGGGTCATGCCTTGGACTGCGAGGTCCATATGCTTCTCCGCCTGAAGTGTGATTAGCTGATCCGAGACTGGCTCGTAGGCGAGCATTCCCCAGCCTGATCCCTCGACTTGTTTTGCCGCGTTGCTGAACTGTTCCTTGAAGGAGTCGAATTTTCCAAAGTCTTTGTTGATCTGGTCAGCGAGCCGTGCTCCCGGTGTTCCTCCGCCGCCCTGTTTCATATTGGGCCAGAATAGGCTGTGCATCGTATGGCCCGAAGCGTTGAAGGCCAAGTCACGGGATATTCCACGGACGTCGATTCCTGCAAAACCGGTCTGTCGAGCCTTTTCGAGCTTATCAAGGGCCGCGTTGGCTCCGTTCACATAGGCAAGGTGGTGTTTGTCGTGGTGGAGAGTCATTATCTTCTCAGAAATCGTCGGTTCGAGCGCGTTGTACTTGTAGGGCAAGTTTGGTAGTGCGTATCTTTTGCCTGGCATAAGACGAGGGCTCGCTGGAACCCTTCACATAAAACTATGGCTCAGTTCTTACCAACGCATTTTGCAGGCCCGCCCCCGGGAGGGGGGGTTAGATAGATCTTTCGAGTCTGGGCACTATTCGCGGTTTCAGGCTTGTTTCAGCGGAGAAAACTGCTTCTAGATCAGTTGCGAACGAGCGGGAACCGCAAGCAAACGAGCATCACAGGTCGCCATGGGACCCCACAGGAGGATTCTTCGTAGGGTCCGTATCCCTAATAGAAGAGATAGCATGCCCGCAAAGAATGGCGCGAAAAGTAATACCAGAGTGGGACCGGGGATTCTTCCGCTTGAATAAACCAAGAACGTCATCAACAGTGCCTGGTATGTCATGATTGCCAATCCTGCTATGATTGCTATCAGATTGCGGTTCACGCTCTTGCTAATCCAACCAAGTTGGACAGGTATTTCGCGTGGGTCAAAATAGCCGTGGGTCTCGACTATCTTTCCATCCTGAAACCTGTGAAACACAGCCCGTCTGGAACTGAACCTCTTGTACGTCGGCTTAGCATCACGCCTTCTCACT
>VBBG01000150.1 GCA_005882905.1 Candidatus Bathyarchaeota archaeon
CTCCGCGGATTGAGGGCTTGACGTTGCCGAATTCTCTGATGACTGGCTTGCCGTCGGGGCCTTGGCTGAACGAGTAGCCGTAGACGAAGGGTCCCATTTCCTTCACGGTTCCTCCACCTGGAATTTTTCTCTCTCTGATTAGGTCCTTCGGTAGCTCCATTCCGCGGAACATTTCTTCGAAGCTGCGTTCGAAATCGTCGAACCAGTTGCTTGTCGGGAATCTCCAGCGTCTCTTGAACCATTCTGGGAATAATTCATCGTCTTCCAATCGATTTCACCTCCTCGTTTCTGTGATCATCTAGGGTCCTGCGGGCTCTTTCGAGAAAGGCTATGAAATCGGCGAGCATAGTCTTCCCGAGCTGGCTGAGTTCGTAGGTTCCCTCGGCGGGCTCGTCGACTAGCCCTGCTTCGGACAATGTTGCAAGGTTGTGGTAGACCAGCTTTGGGTTGATCCTGGCTCTGAAGTCTCTCTTTAGAGCTGACTTGTGCAATAGTGGGGTCAGCATTCTCATCCGAGTCTCGTTTACAAGCAGCTCTACGGTGTGCAGAGTCTGCTGGAGGGCCTGTTCCAGTGTGTCATCAAACCACCCCAGGGTTTCGACTCGGACCTTTCCCTTCTCGATAGCGCCAGGAGCCTGCCCTTCGATTGTCTCCCTGTCTATCTCCTGAGGAGAAACAATGAGCGCCCTCGCGTTCTCCGATTTGCTCACTATTCCGATCGCATTCCAGACTTGCTTTTCGGGAAAGCCTGTTGCACAGAACGCGACCAGAATCTCTCCCCCTTTGATGCCGCAAGCGTCTGCT
>VBBG01000101.1 GCA_005882905.1 Candidatus Bathyarchaeota archaeon
AATAACGGCCTTCAATCCAGTTCTCTACCCATAGGCAACAATCCGGCTTGCGGCCACATCGCTCTCCACTCGACCAACATGTCCTTATTTAGTCAGAACCCATTCTAAACATCACTTTCTAGAGGTTACCCAATCCCTGAACTCGCAAGAACAGGCGGAGTCGGAAAAGGTAGCTGCCGAGCTTAAGGGAAACACGCTCAGAGTCTACTGGTATGTCATGAACGCGAACAAGCAGACGGTTGGTGTTCGCGAGGTCCAGAGAGCCTTAGATTTCTCCAGCCCAACTCTGGCGTTGTATCACCTCGACAAGCTAAAGGACCTAGGTCTGGTCTCGAAAGAGTCCGGAGAATATCGGCTCATCAAGGAGGTCAAGGTCGACGTTCTCAAACAGTTCCTCCGAGTCGGAAGAGTATTCGTTCCAAGATTCGCCCTCTATGCCGCGCTCTTTACTGTACTATTCGTGTACTATGTGCTGATTCTACCAGATCTCAGTCTTTTTACTTTCT
>VBBG01000102.1 GCA_005882905.1 Candidatus Bathyarchaeota archaeon
TGTGTCGGTTAGGCCCTAATAATCGAGGCGAGGAAAGGCGTCCAATCCAGCGACAAAGAAACTGGTCCAATACGGCATCATCGGACTTGCTATTGCAGCCATCCTCATAGTGGGTTTACAGGTCAGACCCCAAGGTATCTTCCCTTCACAAGGGACCCTTCAAATCGCCTTCACCAATGGGGTGCCCAGCATCGAATTTGCGCCTCCCTCATCATCTGTTGCTTGCCATGGTAATTGTAGTGCTACAAGCCTGAACATCACGGTTGCGTCAGTTGAAGTCCACACGTCCGGAATCGACAACATGACAGGCGAGTGGACTCACGTGTGTAATAACCAGACCCCTCTATCCTTCGATATAATCAAGCTTACAAATCTTGCACAGGTCATGTGCGGATCGAACATTCAACCGGAAACAATCACAAACGTCAGGATGAATGTGACATCTGCTAGCGCTAAAATATCTGGCATGGGAACCGTAAACCTTACCGTCCCTAGTGGAAAGCTAGAAATCCCAGTTAGTCCACTGGCCAATGTGCAAGCGGGAAAGACTACGACAATCGTCGTGGATTTTCAACCTCACATTGTCTGCCAAGGCACTGGCGATTGTAAGCTCACTCCTGTCTTGCATGCCAGGCCAACTGGTCCAGAGTAGACAAATCGACTCGTTGCGTCAACCAACCCCCCCTCAATCGAATTTGCACTGTTCACTAAGAATGCTTCAAACTTGGTAGCGGGGGGTGGAGTTTCGGGTCCCACCTGGGCCCTTCGAACCACCGCTTGAGGATCGAGCTCTTCGATCAATCTCAGGGTTATGAGCCCTGCGGGTTAAACCTGGCGAGGCTTCTCTGAATGGAGAATCTACCCCACCCCGCTACAAGGTCGAAGCGGGCTGGATGGCTTTTAAAAGTCTTTCAAAAGAAAACGCATCTTCACGCGCGAACATCAAATCCGGATTTTGAGAGGCGGTTTGCGGTCTTGTCAGATGACGACGAGATCTTGGTGGTGGAATCTCGACTGAAGGCTCGAGATCTCTGCTTATCCTAACTCGAGTCTTTGAGTCTCGCGTCCGGAGCCCACACTTCTCGCATCGGAATCCCTGGTCCCGGCCCATGGACTCGCAACAGGTTCCGCAGCTGGGGCATCGCGGGTTCTCCTCTCTAAAGGCCTCAACAATTCTGAGGATGTCTAACCTTTCTAGATTCAAGGTTAGAGAGCTATCCCGGTTAAGACGGACTCCTCCATAGGCTCTAACTTCGTCGCCTGGAATCAGTTCCCGAGCGGCCCTCATCATAGGTCCAGTTGGTGCGTACGCTGCACAAACTCCCACACCCGTCTCATCTCGGATCCGAAAAATCACATGTCCTCCTTTCAAGACTCGGGGCAGACTATCGACACGGGCCGTCAAAACCGCTGATTGAAACGGCTCTAGTTCCGAAATTTTTCTAGGCCTTGTTAGGTGAGCGTTTGTGCCCTGATTTGTCCTGAAGATCATGACTCTCTCAACCGGCTCTCTTACCCTGACTTCTCCCAGTGCTTTCAGAAGAGTGAACGGATCAAATCCTCTAATCCCTAACAGGACAGGATCCGGGCCATGAGGACAAATGAGAACTCTTCCATTCTCCCGATCTAGATTTTGGAAAGTGGAGTCGTTGTATTTGGTATCCATGTCAAACACGGATTCCTTGTCCACTGCCCTCTTGGTTCCTAGATTGTCCTTTGTTCTATAGGCAATAACTTCGAACGTATGTCTAACTTGATCCAATTTTGCTCCGATTGCTGCAAGTGCTCCAATGAGTCCTCGGGCGCTCTTCGTCGCATGAAAATTGGCTCCTGTAGCCTTTGAAACATGGTTTGCATCTTTCACAGAGAGGACGTCGTGTAGTGCCCGATTCGAGAAATCCCGAAGATGATATGCCACTGGACCCTTCAGGAATGCTACGGCAGGGTCTGTTCTTCTTTCTGTCTTATTAGTCGTTTCTTCGACGATCCTGATCGCAACCTTCTCAACGAGCGGAATTTGCCCTTCTTCAATCGCGAGATGAATTGAGGTAGCTCCGTTGCCCCGTGTTTTCCATGGAATGTTGGGATTGAGCCTGACCAGCCAGGGAAAGTCTGCTGGTTTGATGCCGATACTGAGCAGTTCTTGAAATACGAGAGTGGTCGTGTAGGTTGTGCACCCGCCGAGCGGGGAGTCGGTGTCATCGATGCCGATGTGGAACTCCGTTAGCATGACTGTATCCACATAGTAGAACTCGGTTCTTGCGGAAAGTCGCTTAGCGGGCTAGTTTTCGATTACTATCATCGTGAGCGTTGATTTGACCTTGTTGAGGCGACGTACCTTCCAAGTGATAATCTCCTTGAGTTTGTCCATGCTGTCCGCGGCGACCTTTGCGACGATGTCGTAGACCCCGTAGACCATGTAAGCCTCCTTTACATTGCTCACGGCCTTGAGTTCCTTGACAACTGCGTCTTCGGAGCCTATCTCGGCGTTTATTAGGACAAAAGCCATCGGCATTCTTGTTGCCTCGGCGTTGTACCCTCAAGCCTTTCGTTTTAAGCTTTAACCCGAAACGCATGTGCACTAATGCTGACTAGTACCGCGCGTCACTAGCGATGGTTCCAGAACTGATATGGTCCGTTCCTCAGTCAAACGACGCTTCGAGTTCGAATGAATCTCTCAGTGCCCCTGTCACTGGACTTGGCAGCTTTGCTGGTGACGGCGGGGGTCTTCATCGCCGCATCCATGAGCGACCTGAAGACCAGAGAGATCTCAAACAGGTTCTGGATCGTCTACGGACCCGTGGCTGGATTGGTCTTCGCCTTGAGGATGTTCTTTGCTCCCGATCTGATACCCATATTCTTGGTCTCCACTGGGGCCACGATTCTTGTATCCTTCTTACTTTTCCAGTTCGGAGTCATGGGTGGAGCTGATAGCAAAGCAATGATGTGCCTTGCCCTTGCTCTGCCTGTTGCGCCCAGTTTCCTTGCGCCTCTGTGGCAGCCTCCGTCTGGTCTTGTCTTTTATCCATTCCCGATCGCTATACTAGTAAACTCATTCCTTCTATCAATAGGATCAGCCGTCTTCCTGCTGGCTAGGAACCTGATCCGGCGAGCTTCAGCTGGCAGGGGAATATTCCAAGGATTCGAGCACGAATCGATCTTGAGAAAGGCTCTCGTTCTGCTGACGTCTTACAAGACCAGTTTCAACGTGCTCCAGTCCAAGACCTACCTGTATCCTGCGGAAGAAGTTTCCATTGTTGACTCCAAACCGGTGAGACAGTTCCATTTGGTAGCCTCAGCCGCAGAGGAACGGAACAAGCTACTGAATGGGCTTGAGAGCTACAAAGAGCAGGGATTATTCTCTGATGGTGTTTGGGTGACGCCGGGGCTCCCTCACATGGTATTTCTAACCGCTAGCCTGCTAGTGACTGTGATTATTGGAGATTTGATGATGTGGCTCTTCTTTAGAGCGGTAGGTTATTGATGATGTCAACAGAAACTAGTTTAAAAACGGTAGTCAGTGACTCGAGAAGTCTCGGAGTAAAAGTCTTGGCAGCGGACGAGTTCAGCGTACAGTCACTGATGAAACTGGGCCTCACAGAGTACGAGGCCAGAATCTACGTGGTCTTGACCAAGATGGGACCACGAAACGCAAGCGAGATCAGCTTCCTAGGCAAAGTACCTAGGCCCAAAACATACGGAGCAATACGAGGACTCGAAAGCAAAGGACTGCTCCGGATCGTTCCAGGCAAACCGGAGAGATACATGGCGGTCTCACCGAACGATGTTCTTGTGCCTCTAGTGGACAAACTGAACAAAGAGACCGGTGAATGCGTCCAGGTCGTCGAAAACCTCGCGATGGCCTTCGAATCGTCACGGTACGTGTACACGGAGAAGCCCTACGAGCGTTACGATCTGTGGAGCGTAAGGGGCCGAGACAAGGTCTACAAGAGAATACAGGATATGATCGGGGAAGCGAAAGTCAACGTATGCTTCACCACAACAGCGAACGGTCTTGTCAGGATCTACAAAGCACACTCGGAAGTCCTCGAAAGAGCGGCAGACAGAGGAGCCAAGGTCAAGGTCGTAGCACCGGTAAACCAGACCAACGCTAGCGTCGCAAGAGAACTCGGCGAAGTCATAGAGGTCAGGAACGTTACTGTACCAATGATGCGCTTTGCAAGCGCAGACTCGGCAGAAATAATCTTCGTAGAAGACCTCCCAGACGACACGAATGTGAACGCTGGACAGGATGTGGCGACTTGGACCAACGATCCGTTACTCGTCAAGTCCCACGAGAAAATCTTCGACCAGATCTGGTCGACACTACAGCAGAAAGAAGTCGTCAAGGCCAAGGCCCGATAGAAGCATAATCTATTCGGGCTCGCCTTTTTTCCGAGCCTACCACAAATGCGTGGGTATTCCATGAATATCCTAGAGGCTTCCCAGATATCCGACTAAAGCCCGGGATTGATGATCGCAGGTCATGTAACTGTTTGAGAATTTTGGAAGTTACAGGATGCATATGTTCGGTGCGGCTTTGGGTATAGTCGTGGCTTGTGGGCAAGACTCAAGCTACAACCCCAGAGCGAGAAACAGTTGAGCCGGATAAACCGATCCAAGGATACGCTGAGGGACAAGATACTGCACGTTCTCTCCGGCGCTCCCATTCCGATGGACGTGGAGAATGTGCGGATCAAGTCGGGGCTAAAGAACTGGGAGAGCACGAAAGCGTTGCTTCTCGAGCTCGTGGTGGAAGGAATCATCAGCGGACAGAAGACGACAAAGTCCTGGGTCTTCTGGGTAGACCATACGGATACCCGGTTGAGCATCGCAGGGAGAAACCACGCATGAGCTTAGCCCCTAGAAACTTCCACTCGGCGACTACGGTACCAGCGCGCACATCAACGGGTCCTTCTCGATATGTTCCGGCTTGCACCCAAACTGGGGAACTGGCAGAGACAAGCCCACGGGAAACACGAAAGGAGTGAAAAAAATGAGAAAAATAACAAGGAACAAGAAAGGCATCGACACAATACTCGCAGCACTACTCATGGTCGTCATCGTCGTCGTCGCCGCAGTCATGGTCTACGCCTGGTCAACAGGACTACTCGGCACACTACTAGCGACTCCCCCACCTAGAGAAGGCCCGCTGACCCCGGATAGCTTCGCCTTCGCAAGCCCGACCAACGTTACGATATACATAAGAAATGCTGGAACAGGCAACGTCACTCTAGCAGCTTACTACGTAACCGATTCCTCGGGCAACACATATCAGCTCTTAAGCTGGTCTGGACCAACGATAGCCCCGAACACAGCCAAAGCGACAAACATACCGATTAGCACAAGCTGCCTCAGTTGCCAATACACTGGCACAGGTAGCGGGTATACTTTCACCTCGGGCTACTCGTACAATGTCAAAGTGCTGACGGCGAGGAACAACCCGTTCACGTTCACCGTGACAAAGTCGTGAGCAGCCTATGATGGCGTGTCTTGATGCCTGGTCTGAAACTTCCCGGTTTTTGAAAACCGAATCTGAATAGAACAAGAAAGAATTGGAAAGAGGAAAAGAAGCAATGGGCCTAGTAAGATGGGCAAAGAAAACGATCGATAAGAACCGCAGGTCACGGAGCGCCATCAGCACCATAATGGCGAACCTGACCATGCTGGTAATAGTCGTAGTTCTAAGTTCACTATTATTCGTCTGGGCAGTCTCCAGCTTCGGCGCCTATCAGGGCGGAGCCGGATACTGGTTCTCTAGCCGGAGTATTGCGAACCAGGAGAGATTATCGGTTGAAGGAGCCTACTTCTATTCTTCAGGTAGTACCAATTATGCGCTAGTCTACGTTAGGAACGTTGGAACCATTCCGTTCACGATCGCGTCAGTCTACCTCAATGCGACGCTTTACCAGATTAGCCCGGGGCTTCAGATTACCGTCAACAACGTCACAGCGATAAACGGTCCTCAGGGTCTCTGCATGAGTTGCGTTTCACAGGCGCTCAACCACGGCGTTTGGACTGTAACCGTTGCGACCCAGCGAGGAACCGTCCTCACCACAACGTGGGTGTACTAGCATGGGTCTCTACAGACGATTCGCTCGATCCAAGAAAGGCATGAGCACCATCTTCGGAGCACTATTCTTCGTCATACTCATACTGATGGGCTTCAACGTCATGCTCTGGGGCTTCGTGCAGCTCGACGCCTACAACAGCGTCATAACCAAAATGGGCCAGCGCGACCAGCAAGCAGTCTCCGAAAACATAGTTCCCACAAATTCCACGTGCAATCTCTCTTGCCAGTCCGGCTCGGGGACCCTGTTCGTCTGGGTGAACAATCTCGGAGGCTCAGCTGTCAGCATAGCCAGCGTATACCTCTTCAACGTCAACAGCACTGGCATATGCCGGCCAACTCCTTGCGTTTTAACCCCCGTCTCAGGGACTGGCAATATTCCAGTTGGGTCAGTCAACTTTCCCATCAAGGTCCAAGGAATCGCAATTGGCAGCAACAGCTACCACATAGTATTGGCATCGACCAGAGGAAGACTGTTCAGCCTGTACTACCCGTGGCGTTTCAACAGCCTCACTATCAACAACAACGGAGGAGGCGGCCAATTCGTCACAAACATCGGACCTCTGGCAATCTTCTTCGACACGAAATCCTTCAACTATACTCAGGGCACTCAGACAGTATCACAGTCAGCATTCTGCATGCCCGCGTCAACACCGGTCATCCTCTATCTCAGAGTTGCAAATACTGATACAAACAATACTGTCACCCTGCTGACGCAGACAGGTCTTCAGGCACAGGCCTATGGCGTCAACGGGTTCGGACAGTTCTCACACGCCTGGATCGAGGCCGACAACACCATCAATCCCAGCACCAACTTCGCATACGTCTATCCGAGCGCGACCGACTACGTTCTTCAGCCTGCGGGTCCCAATGGTCCTAACCCGTCGAGTTTCGCGATTGTCAAGATTGGCGCGACCGGCCCAGGCTCAACAGGGGCAGTATCCTTCGGCAACTCTAATACGAGCTGGATAACCTTCATTGGACTCTACTATTTGTACAAGGGTCAGGCTCAGGGTCAGACTATTCCATTCATGGACTTTGTGACTAACGCTCCGAATTGCATTCAATGAGTGTTGCGGTGGATGACTCTTGAGTTACGACGATCAAAATCAACCGTACAGTAACGACCCATACGCTTACCAGGACCCTTCGCAATACGACACCTCCCAGCAACCTCAAGACTACACCAATTACCCCTCGCAAGACAGCTATCAAGGTCAAGGCCAAGGATACGACAATTCGCAGTATCAAGCGCCCCAAGCCCCCGAGCAGCGGCCTAGCCTGCAACAGCTCCAGAGAATACAATCGGGCATTCCCGGTTTTGACCAGATCGTCGGCGGTGGTCTGATCCGCGACCGAGTCTATCTGCTAGCGGGACCAGCGGGAGCAGGCAAGACGATCTTTTCGTCCCAGTTCATCTACAACGGCCTTACAAAATTCAACGAGAACGGCGTCTACGTAGTCTTGGAAGAGACTCCCCAACAGCTTCGCGAGAACCTGTTCAACAGCTTCAACTGGAACATAGGCACCTACGAAGATTCAGGGAACATGATTATCCTCGACGCCATCTCAAGCAGACTGGGTCTCGCAAGCCAGGAGAGATTTGTTGTCCCGAGACCGTTCACACTAGAAGCGCTCCTCTACGAGATACAGACGGCGATTCAGACATGCCAGGCTCGCCGAGTTGTTATCGACTCGCTCGACGCGATGAGCCTAGAACTGACACAGGTGGATCTTCGCAGTCTGATACAGCGGCTAACAATGATTCTCAAATCCTTCGGCTGCACAACCCTACTTGTCAGCGGTCAAGCAGACAATAGCAACCAGGGAAGAAAGGCAGTAGAGGAGTATGTCGTTGACGGTATGGTCCGTCTGCATCACACTCTTGAAGAGAGTGTCAGCGGAGAGACGACGCTAGAACAGAACGCTCTGGAGGGTAATTCACTAGAAGAAGATTCGTTCGCAATGAAGATGCGCTCTCGAAAGATCGAGATTCCGAAAATGAGAGGGACCTCTCACTCTCACTATCTCCATCCGTTTGTTATCGGAGAACAAGGGATCGAGGTCAAGTCCGAGCCAGAGGTTACGAAGCGTTTGAGGAGAGCCATCTTCAAGGCGAAACAAGTTGATTAGAAACAGATCAAACAGACTGCTGCGCATTCGCACCGGCATGGGTGGCCTAGACGAGAAGCTAGGTGGAGGAATACCTTCAGGCAGTTCCGTACTCCTCGTGAGCAACCAGGAAGGACCCGTCCGATTATTCTGTCAACAGATCGCTTTCTTGCTTGCCAACGAGGGCCATAGAATTCTCTACTTCACCATAGTCAGAGAGCCCAGCTACATACGCGAGGAGATGATGGTTTACGAATGGGATACCAGTGAAATGGAGCAAGGGAGACAGTGGACCTTTATCGACGCCTACAGTCCAAGAGTGCAGGCGCTCCAACAGGGAGGTCCAACCCAACAACCAATGGGCCTGCTCGGACCTGGAATGATGAACGCGGGCTCAAGGGTTCTAGGCTCAGACCTCTTTGTGACGCTTCGAAGAGACATACTGTCACATCTGGATGAGGGAGACATAGTGATAATCGACTCGCTCTCAGACCTGCTTGTCACCCATGAGACCGCATCCGTCCGAGAACTCCTAGAAATCTTGGGAAACCAGGTGCGACAGAGAAACGGGCTGGTCTTCATGCCAATATTATCTGACATGCACGATCCCAAAACCGTGGCCGAGATTTCACACCTCTCAGACGTAGTTGTAGATTTCGAACTTGAATCCGAACACCTAGAGGGCAAGCTGCGCTTCTACAAGATGCGAAGATCCCAGCTGCGTCCCCTGCTCCTGCCGTTCTCAATCACAGACAGAGGCGTTATGGCCGAGACGTTTGGCAGAGTGATCTGATAATCATGTCTAAGTCCCAGAAACCCGGTGAGAAGAGCGACAAGATAGACAACATCGTCGGCATGCTGATGGAATACGAACGCATGACGATAGACCTGATGAAGAAAGCGACTGACACTCCAATCCTAGACCAGTACGATCTAAACGCGCCCTACGCGAAAGCCCGGATAGTCAAAGAAGAAGGACAGACGAAATACCAGATCCACGAGGTACAGCTGAGCGATGACGAGAGAAAGAAGCTGAAGGAGATAGGCGAGCTACTCGTCGAAGAGCTCGACGTGGACATCAAGAAACTAGGAACCAACGAGAACGCGGCCGCATACATCCGCAAGCTCGTCGAGAAGATCATCAAGAACTACAAGATCAAAGTAACGCCGGACGCACTTGACCGGCTGATGTACTACATCGTCCGGGACTTTGTCCACTTCGACAAGATAGACCCGATGATGAGAGACCCGTGGATAGAGGATATCTCCTGCAACGGGTTCGGCATACCCATCTATATCTGGCACCGAAAATACGAATCCATACCCACCAACGTAATCTTCCAGACCGCTGAAGAACTAGACAAGTTCATCCTCAAACTCAGCTACATGTCCGGACGGGCCATATCGATCGCGCAACCAGTCCTTGACGCAACACTACCCGACGGCAGCAGAATCCAGATGACCTACGAGAAAGAGGTCACAAGACGCGGGTCCACGTTCACCATACGAAAGTTCAGAGAGAGACCCCTAACAGTCAGCGACCTAGTAATCTACAACACGTTGGGCGCGGAAATGGCAGCCTGGTTCTGGTACATCATCGAAAAACAAGCTTCGGTAATACTCGTCGGAGGAACCGCTTCGGGAAAAACCACCACTATCAATACCCTGGCCATGTTCATCAAGCCCAACGCCAAGATCGTCTCGATCGAAGACACGTCCGAAATCCAGCTGCCCCACGAGAACTGGCTGTCGTCAGTGGTTAGAGCCGGCTTCGGAGTAACTGGAGAGGTCTCGGAGATCACTCTGTTCGACCTACTCAAGAACGCGATGAGGCAGAGGCCAGAGTACATCATAGTCGGAGAGGTCAGAGGCTCAGAAGCCTACACACTGATGCAAGCCATAGCCACAGGTCACGGAGGCTTAGCGACGCTACACGCAGACTCTGCAGAAGCAGCTATTCACAGACTCGAAAGCGAGCCCATGAATATTCCCAGACCACTCATCCCGACCATAGACGTGATCGCGGTTCAGACCCGGGTCCAGGTCGGCGAGAAGAGTGTACGACGCATGGTCGACATTGCTGAGGTTGTAGGGCTCGACCCGACTACCAAAGACGTGCTCACCAACGACGTGTTCAAGTGGAATCCGAAGAGCGACACGTTCGTCTTCTACGGACGAAGCTACGTCTTAGAGAACATCATGAAGCGCCATGGCTACAAGCACGAGGAGGTCATGGAAGAGCTGAACAACCGACGCATGGTAATCGAATGGATGGTCCGGAACAACGTCCGCGACTTCAAGGACGTTGTCGAGGTCATCAGAGCCTACTACCTGAACCCGCAGCAACTGCTAGACCGCGTCAAGCGGGAGAAGATGACAGAACCGACAGCGCCAACGGGTCAAGGAGCACAAGTAAAGCAATGAGTCTACTAGACCCGATAGTTCCATACCTGGGCCCCCTTGGCCCGGCATTGGCTGCAAGCGGCACTATCATCGTAGCCTTGACACTATTCGGTCTATTCTGCTTCGGACTCTACAAGGTGAAGAGCAGCATCTTCGAAACTAGCAAGGGCTGGGTTGGCGCGACTATCGTCCTCTCGTTGATCACTGTCCTTTTCCGGGGAATGTCATATCTCTGCAGCTGCCAGTGGTACTATGACACTAGCGGAAACCCGACACTCCTCATTCCACTAACCTACATGCTGATCACGGGATCGTTCTTCGCCATACTTTTCAATTTCAACATCTCAGCGCTGAAGAAGTTCAAGTGGCTCATCAGCATAGCACTCTCCATCCCCCTGTCCATAGCCTCGAACATCTTCCTTCCACTGATCGAGACCTACAATGGCCAACCATACTCATATAGTCCACCGCTCGTCTTCATCGAGATACTCATTTTCGCGCCAATCGGCGCGATCTACAGTAGCTTCGTCTATGAGAGGGCGGTCCTTCACATGGGAGATTACCGGGCCAGGCTGCAGCGCTTCATGCAGCAGAGTGAGAAAGGCAAGAAGGGAGGCGTGGAATTGCCTCCTGAGAAGGAGGGCTTCAGCTACTTCACATACGCGCTCCTTGGGCGGAGACTGGGCAGGCTCTACAAGCTCTTCAACGGACTCAAGCAGGTGATCAGCTTGGCGGGAATGAAGATCGGCTACAAAGCCTACATCAGCTCGATAGTCTTCGCCGGTCTGGTCGGAGGCGGACTCAGCTTCTTCGTCTGGTTCTTCTTATTCTCCTTCGGGCTCGGCGGCGCCCTGGGGCTCGGCGGCTTCAGCATATTCTCCATACTCGGCAGCATCTTCGCCTCAGTACTGATGGCGGTTTTGACCGGGCTCGTTATCTTCGGCGTCGGGTACATGCTGCCCTTCATGAAAGTAGGCTCACGAAGACAACATCTTGACACGTTCTTAGCCTTCACCTCAAGCTACATGACCGTCCTAGCCTCAGCGGGCGTAACGCCTGAAAGGATACTGAGGTCGACCGCGGAGAAGGATCCCAAGTTCATGCTCTCCGACGAGATCGCGAATGTCGTAGGACGAATCGACCTGTTAGGATACGATGTCCTTAACGCGTTGAACGCTGAGGTCGACAGATCACCCTCGACAAACTACCAAGACCTACTACGAGGATTCGCAGGAGTAATCCGGACTGGCGGGGACATGAAGAAGTTCTTCCAGGGAATAACCGACCACCTGTTCCAGAAACGTGCCCTCCAAGTCCAGTCATTCCTCGACTCGCTCGGCATCATCGCAGAGACCTACGTGCTAATGCTCATCGCCTTCCCACTCATGCTGATCGTCATGCTCAGCATCATGGCCTCCATCGGCGGAAGCCTCGGAGGCGTGGACGTATTCTCGTTCATGTACCTCATGGCCTTCATACTCATACCAATCTGCGGAGTAATGTTCCTCTTCATACTCGACACTATGCAGCCGAAAGGTTAGGAGAATCAAAAAATGTCAAGTACAAACCAACCCCAATCAGCTCCCTCCTCCGGACCCGCAGTCGACACTAGGTCCGGTAGAGGCTCAAAGGATCAATCAGCGGGCGGCGGCGCAATCGCCGGTGCGTTAAAGAAGATAACCAGCAATCAAGGACCGAACCCGGTCGTCCCAATCGCGGGACTAACTGGACACTTCAGCTTCGACCGGTTCTTACTCCTCGGTGGAATACTGGCCCTTATTCCCCCCGCCATAATGTACTTCTTCGAATCTAAACGCCGCGACTCCATCGACAATAGTATACCTCACCTGATACGGGACATCGCGGACGCGGGGCGTAGCGGAATGACTCTCACGCGTGCGATTGAGATATCAGCGGAGCGGGATTATGGACCACTAACTACCGAGATCAAGAAACTTATTGCAAAGATCAGCTTCCGCGTCCCATTGGAAAGGGCGCTACAGTTCTTCGCCGACCGGACAGGAACAATGCTGTCCCGGAGGACGTCCATGCTTGTAGCCGAGGCGAACAAGTCGGGAGGAGACATCCAGGAGAGCATGGAGTCCGTTGCCAAGCATGTCCAGGAAATTCAGTACTTGGAGAGGAAGAGACGGGCCACACTCCGACCCTTCATAGGTGTCATGTACATCAGCTTCGCCGTCTTCCTCGTAACCGTCTACCTCCTTATCTCGAGCTTCTTCAAACAGCTGGCCAACACGAACTTTGGTGGAGCAGGCGCGGTAGGGGGTGTAGGCTTCAACTTCGTCAGCCTGCCTCTAGACAAGATCACGGCGGTCTTCCTATACATGGCCATGATCGAGGCGCTATTCGCAGGACTGGTCGGAGGGAAGATGGCGTCAGGCTACCTCAAGGATGGTCTCAAACACGCTATATTGCTGATGCTGATCTGCTTCATCACCTTTGTATTCTTCGTCTAAGCCCACCCACCGGTCTCCGAGACGATTTCTAGAGGCGCTCCCGCGCAACCCGGTGACCAGACTGGCACTTTCCCTAAGATGGATACCTATGCGGCTCTTTGAGAGCCTCTTCCATACGAAGTGGACAAGAGAACGTGTCTCCTGGACTATAGCATACGTCTACACGCTCTACGTTGCACTGAGCGCGGTCCCCCCGTTCAGAGACACCCCGGTCTTCTCGGTGGCCGCCGCGTCCGTACTCCTTGTATTCCTCTACATCTTCCACTCGTATACGAACCTGGATCTGAAAACTGCCTCGAAGATCTTGGTCATAGCCGCCACGATCTCTTTCCTCTGGGAGTTCATAGGGGTCGAGACTGGAGTTCCATTTGGTCCCTACGTCTACACGAGCGCCCTCGGACCACAGCTGGGGCCGGTACCGATCTTCATCCCACTACTCTGGTGCGCGCTTGGCTACTTCTGCATGAAAGCCTCCAACCACTACATAATGGCCAGCGCATTGATGGTGTCTCTGGACACGTCATTCGATCCAGTATTCTCTGCAAAACTTGGACTCTGGACATGGACGGGGCCAACACAATACTTTGGAGTTCCATTCAGCAACTTTTTCGGCTGGTTCCTAGCCTCTCTCACATTCTTCGCCCTCTTCTTTCTCGCCTCTAGACGAAAGCCCGAGTCGTCGAAGTATGCGATAGTCTTCTATTATCTCTTCGGCCTCGACAACGTGATTGGAGACATAGTCTCAGGTTCTCCGGGTCTCGCAGCCTCCTCCTTCACCATCTTCACCGTGGCCGCTGCAATCGTCCTCCTAGTTCACAAGAACAATGCGGCCAAGACTAGAACCAAGATTCTGCAAGTTGAGCAGGTCACTAGTCCCTCGAGGCAGCCGGTAAGCTCTCAATAGAAGCCAAACCGGCACGGAACTTTGCGTAGAATAAAAAAGAGAATAGGCCACTCCCTTGTCGGAAGTGGCTTGTTTTCTAGTCGACGAAGATTGTTTCTTTCGGAAACACTTCGATGCCGTTGCCGGATATCTTGTAGGGCCTTGGTTGCATGTCGATGGGTGTCTCTCGCATCTTCTCCACTTGCAAGACCCTGTTGTATGTCTTGCCGACCTTTGCATTGGAGAGGATCACTACTCCGTGAGCAAGATACTCCTCCAGCTGGATCGCTCGTTCAACGGTCGGACCCATCGCTCTCAGCTCTGTAGTCATGAGACACGTTGAGCCCGTCTTTACCAGAGCGTCAACCAGGTCGAGTATGGCGGTTCTCCGTTCGACCATCTCGGGATATTGGAATATTAGCGAAGTGACCGGGTCGACGACAACTCTCTTCGCGTTGATGAGCTCTGTATGGGTCTTGATCCCTTCGATAAGACTGAGAATCGAGAAGTCTTTGCGGCCAATGGCTTGTCGTCCGATCTTGACTTCTCCCGGCATGTGGCGGAGGGGTGAGGCGTTGATGAACGCGAACTTCTTTCCCTTCTCAAGCTCTTCGAATTTCCAGCCGAACAGCGCCATCTCCCTGTAGTAGTGGGACTTTGACTCGTCGAGGCTGACGAATGCTCCGTTTTCTCCGTAGGTCTTGATTCCGTTCATCAAGAACTGTGATGTTAGGATCGTTTTGCCTGTTCCTGGGCCTCCAACTAGGAGTATGACTCTTCCCCTTGGGAATCCCCCGCTGAGGATCTCGTCTAGTCCTGGTATTCCTGTCGGGGTCCTGTCGACCATTGGCATCTTGCCTTTACCGCTCTGAGTCTGAAGCTCGTATCTTTCGGCCATGGTATAAATCGCTTCGGATTCTTCCACCCTAACCTTGTTTTGAATCCTATTGTTACCTATTCATCAAAGCCTGGGTAACGCCCTGCTTAGCAGAGCTGGAACCCTGAAATTAGCGTCGGGCTTCCAGGCTCCTCGTCTCACGGGAGGCCGTACACGATTCCATGGTGGAACATGTGGCGCATCGAAAGAAGCGACAGTACGATCCCATGTCGCCGCCGCAGTTCCCAGCCTTCGGCACCGTCCCAATCCTCCCTCATACCTTCCAGATTGTTCTTCGTCTCTCACGCCCTCGCACGTGGACCTTCGCTGCGTCCAGTTTCATACTCGGCTACACTCTGGCAGGAGGCACGTCCTTGTTTCAGATCGCGCTGGGACTGGCCGTCGCAGGCCTTGTAACCGCCGCAACGAATGTTGTGAACGCTTTTGCTGACCGGCGAGAGGACGTCGTTAACCAGCCGAGCAGGGTCTTCTGGGTCGAACAGATCGGACTCCACGGAACTATCATCAGCATTATCGCGCTCTACGCAATGGCTTTCACAGCCTCGCTATTTCTCGGCCCACTCTTCATGCTTGTCCTAGCAGTCGGCGTCTTCAACTCTATCTTCTACTCAGCGCGGCCCCTGCGGTTCAAAGCAAGACCCTTCTTGAGCCTGATCTCGTTCTCGGGTGCCGCGGGTCTCGCATTCCTCAGCGGTTTGAGCATACTCGGCTCGATCAACTTGCTCAATCCAGTTTTCCTACTGATCACATACTTCATGCTAACCTACGGCACCGTGAAGAACCTCCCTGACTATTTCGGAGACAAGAAAGCAGGCACCCGGACAACAGCAACAATTTTTCGAAGCATAAGCAGTGCAGCTCGGTTCAGCGGAATTCTTCTGTTCACGCCATACTTACTTCTAGCCCTGTTCATCGCGACGGGTCTCCTAGCTCCGATCTACTTGGCCGACTTTGGCATGGCACTCATCTTCACGATGATCTTTGCGAGGATGCTGAAAGCGAAGTCCTCCCAGGAGTTTGAGGGAACTCACACTATCGGATTCTTCTACGCTATCTCCTTCATCCTCTTCACGCTCGTCCTCTCATCGCCGACGCTCGCCTCGATCATCGTTGTTCTCTGCGCATATCTCTGGACATTTCTCGTTTCCAGAGTCAGCATGGATTCGCGGGTCGAGAACCGCGACTGGGAGAAGCCTAGGAGGAAGAATAGTTGAACAATGCTCTCGCCACGAAGGAATTCTCCTTCGACATCCTCAGAGGCCTCATCCTCAGCCCTGTCTCGGCAGGTTTCAACCTCGCAGTAATGGGACCACCGGGGGTTGGCAAGTCAACTCTATGCCAGGAACTGATCAGAGAAGCATTTAGGGCTGGTCTCAGATGTCTCTATGTCGTTACCAACAATCCCATCGCACTCGTCAAGGAGCAGCTTCGAGATATGGGAGTCGCCCCTGTTGCGAGGACTGAGCCGGTCATCTTTGTTGACATGTACTCTTGGCTTCTGGGCGAACGATCCCCGGAAAGATTCCAGATCGATAACGCGTCGGATGTAGCAGCGCTTAGCGTTGTCCTCACGACTGCAGCCGAGACCTCCGGCGACAAGTCATTCATCAACTTCGACACGCTCTCAACACTCTTGGCCTACAACACGGAGGACCTGACTGTCCGATTCATGAAGTCGCACCTGGCTAGGATGAAGAAGCATGGCAACGTCGGCGTATATCCGATCGAGACGGGAATCCACTCGAACTCGTTCTACAATGAGGTCAAAGCGGACTTTGACGGCGTCCTCGAGTTGAAGCTTGAGGAGATGGATGGAGAGCTGCGCCGGTTCATACGCGTCTACAGGTACAGGGGTAGCCATGAGACCAAGTGGTTCAGGCTGCTGATCGGACCGAATAGAGACCTCAAGATATATTGAGGGAGCATGACACAATTGAACACAAGCGGGGTCGAACGTATTCCTTGGTGTGTTGACCTAGTGGCGGAAGAAGGGTACAATCGGTTTAAATTTGCTACCCAGCGGGGGCCCCTATAGTGACGGCAATGGAGCCGACAGGCATCAAAGTCCTCGACGACCTTCTCGGAGGCGGACTGCCCCGGCCTTCGGCTGTGGGAGTGATCGGCGCCGTCGGCAGCGGAAAATCATCGCTAGTCAGACAGTTAGCCGTCACAATGCTCGAACGAGACTTCCGTGTCCTCTACTATGCGATCGACGAGTCGGCCGAGGACGTCCGCGAGAGCGTCTCGAGCTACGGGATCGACGTGAACAAGTACGAGACCGAGGGGAGACTCTCATTCATCGACATCTTCGCGCTCGGGGTCGAGAGGCTCGCCGAAGCATACCCGGTGGAGGAGCCGGAGCAGATAGTCGATAGCACCTTCAAGTTCTCCGACCTGGTCGCGCAGGGCAGAAGCTTCACGCTGAAACATCTAGGCAAGAAACAGTTCGTCGTCATGGACTCGCTGACACCCTTCTTCCTCATGGTCGAGGCCAAGCGAGTCTTCCAGTTCGGACAGGTACTCAAATACGCCACCCGGTTCGCCAAGGCGATCGGCATAGCAACCCTCCACACCAAAGTCCTCGACGAGACAATCGAGAACGCGATGGTAAACTTCGCAGACGTTGTCCTCGAACTAGAAAGGCGAAAGACGGCCGAAGGACCCCTCGCCCGCGGAGGAACCCTGCGGCTGGTCAAGATGGGCAAGACACCCATCCCATCACGAGGATACTACTACGAAATGACACCACAGGGAATAGCCATAAGCACAGCACCACCAATCTAGTCCCGGCTCAGATCAGAGCCGCAAGAAACAGGAAGAGTCTGCACCCTTATCGGGGACCAGATCCCAAGCTTCGATCACACAACATTCCTAGCCTAAACCGTCAGACTCCCAACTCTTCAGGCCGCTTCCACTCCGAGAATCCAAACTCGGACCGAGCAGCATCCTCTGGAACGAAAACGAGCCGTACACAACAGCACGAGAATCAGGAAAAAGTCCAGGGTAACGCCTAAACAGCGCAGAATCATCGAAAATAAGCCCATTCTAAGCAACGTCCCGAAGCCGTGTGCAGACGCGAATCTACATTAGTCGTAGAAACCAATCAGGAAAAGTCGCCGACCACGAATAAACGTCTGGCACAGACCGAAAAGTCCGTTTCTCAATTAGAAATAAGCATTCTTTTCTCGACCCCCCGGGGAGCATACATTCTCTCCAGAAAACCTTCACAAATTATGGGAGCAACCGGTCCTAAGCCTACTCAGCCAGATATACAACCAGCACCCCAGGAACCAAGTCAAGAATGAATCCCGGAGAACAGACGATCACCAACGACGAGATGCTGGCAGCCGAGTACAACAGCGAATACCTAGGCGTCACCCACTTCCAGCTGATGGAGACAGTCGGAGCCAGGATGGCCGACCGAATAGCCGAAAAGACCCGAGGCAAGACCAACCCGAGGATACAAGTCATCGCGGGACCCGGCAAGAACGGCGGCGATGGGTTCGCAGCCGCCCGACACCTGGCCAGCCAAGGCTACAAAGTCAGAGTCACACTAGTCGGCAGAATAAGCGATGTCCAGGACGAAGCCGCAAAACACCAGCTCGACGCCATACTCCAGATGACGGACAGCATACAGTTCGAGAGCCTACCCGACTCCAGCCAGCTACGCCCCATCGACGCAGACATAATCCTAGACGCAGTCCTCGGATACGGCATCAAAGGAGAACTACGCCAGCCACTCCTCGGCGCGGTCCGGATCATCAACCGATCCAGGGGATACAAAATAGGCCTCGACCTGCCCTCCGGACTAGACAGCGACACAGGCGAACCACACGGAGAAGCGGTCAAAGCAGACCTGACAATATCACTCCACAAGATCAAACAAGGACTCGTAAAAGGGACACAGTATGCCGGAGAAACCATCTCGCTACCAATCGGCATACCACCCGAGGCCGAGGCATACGCGGGACCAGGCGACTTCAAAATACTCTGGAAACCACGACCACCAACCGCCCACAAAGGCGATTACGGACGACTACTCATCATTGGCGGAAGCGAAAACTTCACCGGCGCACCCGCCTTCTCCGCCCTAGCAGCGACCAAATGCGGCACGGATCTCGTCTATGTCGCATCACCAGCGAAAACCGCTGAGACCATAGCCTCCTACAGCCCAGACCTGATAACCATCAAACTCCCAGGCGACCACCTCAACCCAAGAGCCCTCCCAGAACTCGCCAAATGGACAACAACGGTAGACGCAATAGTCCTCGGCCCGGGAATAGGACTGCACGAGGAGACCGTCGAAGCGGTCAAGAAACTCATAACAGAAGCAGGAGAACAGAACAAGCCAATGGTGCTCGACGCCGACGCGCTCAAGATCTTCGGACGCAACCGAAGACGGCTCAAGAGCCCAGCGGTCCTCACTCCCCACCAAGGCGAATTCGCGCAAGTACTCCAGCGCAAGATCAGCCCAGACACACAACTCCGCCAAGAAGCAGCAAGACAACTTGCAACAGAGACTGGAGCCACAGTCGTTCTCAAAGCCAACGTCGACATCATCGCAGACACAAACCGTCTAAGACTCAACAAAACAGGAAATCCGTACATGACGGTCGGTGGAACAGGCGACATCCTAACCGGCATAATCGGCGCATTCCTATCCCAGAAGGCAGACCCTTTCAGAGCAGCCGTCGCTGGCGCATTCCTCAACGGGCTCGCCGGAGACATGCTGATGAAGGAGAAAGGTCCAACAGTCACACCCCTGGCATTGGTTGACCATATTCCCAGAGCGATCAAATATTGCGCAGACGGACCACCATTCCCACCAATACAAGGATAGAGAGAGACTCCGCGCCGCGGATCATGATCTACGACTATCACCAAGACGATCCGAGAAAATGCACTTCGGCAAAACTTGAAAAGTTCCATCTCGCACAACCGCTATACACTCTAAGGCAGATTCCCCGATCGGCAATAGTCCTAAACCCTGTCAGCAACAAGACATTGTCTTTTCAAGACCGACCAATAATCCAGCAGCACGGACTCGTAGCACTCGACTGTTCATGGAACCAGGCAGACGAGATCCTACAAGCAAACATCAGAGGAGACAGTCGTCGACTGCCCACACTCCTTGCAGGCAACCCGACAAGCTACAGCAGTCGAGGAAGGCTCAGCACAGCTGAAGCCCTATCCGCGGCACTGATCATAATCGGCTTCGACGACAGAGCTAGGCAACTCCTAGGAATTTTCAAATGGGGCGAGACCTTTCTAACGCTGAACAGGGAACCGCTAAGAGAATACATGAAGACTCCCCCCGACCAGTTGCGCGTCCGAGAACGGGAATATTTCCCGACTGCATAAGTGGCCGTCGTCTCGGGAATGCACGTAGGGGCTAGCGCACGCCTCATGCATTCGGAAGTGTGAATCGAAAAAGGTTAGTCCTTTGAGATCATTCATCGCGGCTGGATTATGACTACGCTGCAGTTCAAGCATCGTTGAGCAGGTGCGTTGGGCATTGTCAGGCTCCACTGCGAAATAATTCTCTCGCCGAGTGTTGCCGTTACTACGGCGAACTTGTGCGGCTTTGTATCCCACCAGAGACCCTTAGGTGCTATGACGTATCCATCTTCCAAACGCCCACCGCACCGAGCACACTTCGCGCCTTCATTTTTATTGGATACGGCCTATTCCTCCACGAACTCTCATCCTTCTCAAGAGCTATGATTCTTTCGCAGAATTGTAACTCTTTTCTTAAACGCAGAACTATAGGCTTACGTGAGGAAGGACTAGGGGTTCTCCAGGGAAAAACGAACGGCAGCCCAAGCCTTACCCACAACGTTTATATCAATTGGGCGTCCACGGCCGTAGTTTGGTAGCATAGCAGATCGAATAGAGAGCCCACGGTACCCGGCGGCGGCGTCAATCCGACGCTTAGGGCGATACGCCTGTGAATGAAAGATTGACCTCCACTGTGGGCAAAATACTATGCAGACCCAAAAAACCCCGGGCAAAGAATAACCGGGAACGTTTAGGTCCAAGAGAGGCCCGTAGCCATCTGCTAAACTCCAGCCAATTCCTGTAGAAAACGTGATAGGCGTCCAAAACTCCTATCGTTCCAACTCCGCTTGATCCTGGCGGACCCAACTGCTATCGGGATGAGACTAAGCCATGCGAGTCAAACGCTTCCAGGCCAATGTGGGAGCGTGGCATACGGCTCAGTAACACGTGGCTAACCTACCCTCCGGACTGGGACAACTTCGGGAAACTGAGGCTAATCCCGGATAGACGAAGAGGCCTGGAATGGTTCTCCGTCTAAAGGGCATCAGGGCCATGCTTCCTGGTGTCGCCAGAGGATGGGGCCGCGACCGATCAGGTTGTTGGTGAGGTAACGGCTCACCAAGCCTATAACCGGTACGGGCCGTGAGAGCGGGAGCCCGGAGATGGGCACTGAGACAAGGGCCCAGGCCCTACGGGGCGCAGCAGGCGCGAAACCTCTGCAATGCGCGAAAGCGTGACAGGGTCATCCCGAGTGCCATCCGCTGAGGAAGGCTTTTGTCCGGTCTAACCAGCCGGAAGAATAAGGGGAGGGCAAGTCTGGTGTCAGCCGCCGCGGTAATACCAGCTCCTCGAGTGGTTGGGACGATTATTGGGTCTAAAGCGTCCGTAGCCGGCTGGAAAAGTTCTCCGTAAAATCCAACGATCCAATCGTTGGCCCGCGGGGAATACTTTCCGGCTTGGGGGCGGGGGAGGTCGGCGGTAGTCCCGGGGTAGGGGCGAAAACTCTCGAAAGAGGTTCGTAGTCTTATAATCCCGGGAGGACCACCAGTGGCGAAGGCGGCCGACTAAAACGCGCCCGACGGTGAGGGACGAAAGCTGGGGGAGCGAACGGGATTAGATACCCCGGTAGTCCCAGCTGTAAACGATGCAGGCTAGGTGTTAGGACGGGTACGACCCGTTCTAGTGCCGCAGGGAAGCCATTAAGCCTGCCACCTGGGGAGTACGGCCGCAAGGCTGAATTCTCGAACAGGCAGAAACCGCGCCTGGCGGGACAGCTGACTTAAAGGAATTGGCGGGGGAGCACCACAAGGGGTGAAGCTTGCGGTTTAATTGGAGTCAACACCGGGAACCTTACCAGGGGCGACAGTTGGATGAAGGTCAGATTAAAGGTCTTACCGGACTAGCTGAGAGGAGGTGCATGGCCGTCGCCAGTTCGTGCCGTGAGGTGTTCTCTTAAGTGAGAAAACGAACGAGACCCGTGCCTTTAGTTGCCATCGTATTCCCTCGGGAATGCAGGCACACTAGAGGGACTGCCTCCGCTAAGGGGGAGGAAGGAGCGGGCCACGGCAGGTCAGTATGCCCCGGATCCCCTGGGCCACACGCGAGCTGCAATGGCTGGGACAATGGGCTCCGACCCCGAAAGGGGAAGGTAATCCCTAAACCCAGCCTCAGTTGGGATTGAGGGCTGCAACCCGCCCTCATGAACATGGAATCCCTAGTAACCGCGTGTCATCATCGCGCGGTGAATACGTCCCTGCTCCTTGCACACACCGCCCGTCGCTCCACCCGAGTCTGGTTTTGGTGAGATGCAGCCTTGTTGGTTGCCTCGAACCTAAGCTAAGCAAGGGGGGAGAAGTCGTAACAAGGTGGCCGTAGGGGAACCTGCGGCCGGATCACCTCCTTAGAAATTCACAGGGATGGCTGGAGGGCAAATGAAAGGCTACGGGCCGATCAACGTGCAGCCCTCAAGATCTTCTTGAGGGTGAAGAAGGCGAGAGCGAGACCCGGGGAGCGACCTGGGTCCGCGATGAGATGCTGTGTAGAGGAAGCCTCAGAAATTGACGCGAATCGAACGTGGGTTCCTAAAGGGCTCGGCATGATACGCCGCCTGACGGATGGCTCGGCTTGGGCGCTGAAGAAGGGCGTGGCAAGCTGCGATATGCTCCGGGTAGGCGCACGCAGCCTTCGATCCGGAGATTCCCGAATGGGACTTCCCGCCCCGGGTGATACCTGGGGAACTCCCATATGGGAGGGGGAACCCTCCGAACGGAAGCATCCAAGTAGGAGGTGGAAGAGAAATCAATTGAGATTCCCAGATTAGCGGCGAGCGAAATGGGAAGAGTCCAAACTGAACCCTGAAGGGAAACCTTTGGGGAATGTGGTGTTGTAGGGCCCGGCTGCTTCCTCGTAGCTGAAATCGAAATGGCCTGGAACGGCCTGCCGTAGAGGGTGATAGCCCCCTAGACTTAAAGCTACAGGATCAGGGCTGGGATCCCTGAGTACCGCACCCCGGCATGGGTGCGGGAACCTGGGAGTAAGCAACTTCCAAGACTAAATACGTCCCAAGACCGATAGCGCACTAGTACCGCGAGGGAAAGCTGAAAAGTACCCCGGAAGGGGAGTCAAAAGTGCCTGAAATCAGGCGGTTACAGACGTGTACGGTCCGAAAGGGTAGATCCTCCCTGAAGGAGGCCGTGGCAACGCGGCATTACGAAGGGAGGGGACTAGGATTGTACGATCCGTTTAGTACCATGGGCCGGGGAGTTCATTTCTGTGGTGAGGCTAAGGGCCGATAGGCCCGGAGCCGTAGGGAAACCGACTGTCCATAGCGCGGATTCTGATGAAGCGTGAGGGACGAGGTCTGAAAGGGCCTCTAATCACAGGGATGACACTAGAAACCGAGTGATCTAGCCCTGAGTAGGGTGAAGCCGGGCGAAAGCTCGGTGGAGGCCCGTAGGGGTGTTGACGTGCAACTCACTCCCATGACTTGGGGCTAGGGGCAAAAGACCAATCTAACTCGGTGATCGCTAGTTCCCGCCGAAATATCTCTAAGGATAGCCCGGCTGGAGGTTGCTGTTGGGGTAGAGTCCTGATTGGGGAACAAGGATTCGAAAGGATCCACTCTCCATTCAAACTTCGAATCCAATAGCGCCGTAGAAGGCCGGAGACGGGCTTGGGGGGTAAGCTCCTAGGCCGCGAGGGGAACAACCCAGGCTTGGGTTAAGGCCCCAGAGTCCTGGCTAAGTGTAGAAATAGAAAGCCGTCCTCAACCCGAGACAGCTGGAAGGTAGGCTTAGAAGCAGCCATCCTCCAAGCAGTGCGTAACAGCTGACCGGCCGAGGTTGGGGGCGCCGAAAATATACGGGACTAAGCCAGGCGCCGATACCCAGGGACACGGAATCACATCCGTGTCGGTAGGCGGGCGCAGCGTTCGGGCGGAAGCTGGGCTGTGAAGTCCAGTGGACCGTTCGCTGTTGCAGATCCCGGTGGAAGTAACAGCCATAGAGGGGTGAGAATCCCCTCCGTCGAAGGGGCCAGGGTTCCCCGGCAATGCGTCGTCAGCCGGGGGTAAGTCGGTCCTAAGACAGACCTTAACCGGATCTGTCGAAAGGGAAACCGGTTAAGATTCCGGTACCAGGGAGGTACACGCGGCAACGCAAGCTTCTGATCCGACGCTTCCGGACAGGCCGAGTGAGACTGTCGTCTCATCTAACCATTGAAGCCTGGGGAGTACCGTAACGGTGAGAACCAGGCGAATATGGGAATGGCCCCCCGTCTTAGGGGGGTTCGGCTGATTCCAGGAGCCAGGGAAAAGGGTCAGGGGATGGATCCTCCCTGTCCGTACCTAGATCCGACACAGGTGCCCCTAGGTGAGAAGCCTTAGACGTATCGGGTGTAACTTAGGCGAGGGAACTCGGCAAATTAGCCCCGTAACTTCGGGAAAAGGGGTGCCTGAACTCCTAGCTATGCTGGGGGTTTAGGTCGCAGTGACAAGGGGGAGGCGACTGTTTACTAAAAACATAGGAGGCCGCAAGCGCGAAAGCGTGTAAACGGCCTTTGAGTCCTGGCCAGTGGCGGTATCTGAAACCCGGGTTCAACCGGGCTAAGGACCGCTAAACGCCGGGAGTAACTCTGACTCTCTTAAGGTAGCCAAATGCCTTGTCGGGTAAGTTCCGACGTGCATGAATGGATCAATGACCTCCCCGCTGTCCCCGCCTAGGGCCCGGTGAACCCACATAACCTGGACGAACAGTCCAGGGACACCCAGCGGGGCGAGAAGTCCCCGTGGAGTTTTACTGCAGCTTGTCGCTGGGATGTGAGTGCGGGTACAGAGTGTAGGTGGGAGCCGTCGAGGCCGGGGTCTTCGGGTCCCGGTGGAGGCATCAATGTAACACCACCTATCCGCGCTTACATCTCTCACCAGAGTTGGCTCTGGAACAACGGCAGGTAGGCAGTTCGGCTGGGGCGGCACCCCCTCGAAAGAATATCGAGGGGGCCCAAAGCTCGACTCATCCGGGACAGAACCCCGGAGTGGAGGGCAAGACCAAAAGTCGGGCTGACTGGATCCTCAACGGCAAGGGATCCAGAGGCGAAAGCCTGGTCTAGCGATCCTTGATGTCCCCTTTGCTGGGGGCTCGAGGTGACAGAAAAATTACCCCGGGAGTAATTGGCTCGTCTCCTCCGAGAGTCCTCATCGACGAGGAGGATTGGTTCTCCGTCGTCGTCCCTTCCCATCCTGGGTCCGCAGCAGGACCCAAGGGCGCGCCTGTTCGGCGATCAAAGGGGAATGCGAGATGGGTTTAGACCGTCGCGAGACAGGTCGGACTCTACCTGCTGGGTGTGCTGGTTGCCTGAGGGGAAGGCGCCCC
>VBBG01000154.1 GCA_005882905.1 Candidatus Bathyarchaeota archaeon
TGCAAAGATTCTGAACCACTATCCAGTGAGTATCGCCAAGTGACCGTGCTTGGTTTATCCACTGCTGATAGGCGTTACTGAGATAGGTTACGCACGCAGTGTCGCTGGAGCACGGAGAACTGGGACATGACGATGGACTATTGTTACAGCTAGTCGTCGGCTCGTTCTCTGGCTCCCAGATGATCTGCGAGTATGAAGGTCCGAGGTTCTGTATTATCGGCTTCCAGTAGTTGAGCCAGCAGCTGGTATTCCCGAAGATGTCCGAGTATCCGTGATAATCGATGATTATCCAGAAGCCATAGTGCTGGGCTATCTGGACAGCTCTCTGCGCGTTGGTCTGAGAATAGATGCTCATGTAATTGTAGTCAACCGTGTCCGTACAGTACGGGTCGAAGTCGACCCTGACAGTATTGTAGCCCTTAGCCTTCATCTCAATCACCAACAACTCCATGTCTGAGGCGGACTCGCCAGGAAAGACTGCCGAAGAAACACCGCCGCTACCCGCCTGGGATTCGTCCATCCTCACAGCACCCCAGCCCACCAACGTAGGCACAGAACCACTGCCAGTCGAGGCTGGAAGAACGATGATCGACTGGGAGCTCGTGGCGGTCTTCCCAGCGCCATCTGTAACTGTCAATGAGACCGCGTACGTTCCGTTCGTGAACGACTGTGAGACTGGGTTACCGGTCTTGCCGGTCCCAGCAAGACTCCAGCTGTAACTGTACGGGCTCGAACCGCCAGTCGCAGTCGCCGTGAAAGTAACCGATTGTCCCGAGACGGGCGCGGATGGAGCATAGGCGAAGCTTGCAGTCAGAGCACCGGGCTGAGAGACGGTGACAGATTGAGAGCTGGTGGCCGTCTTACCTGTCGAGTCAGTGACAGTCGTAGTCGTGGAATACTGACCAGCAGAAGAATAGCTGTGAGTGGCGACTGCTCCGGAACCAGTAGACCCATCCCCAAAGTTCCAGGAGTACGAGTAGGGCTGGGTTCCTCCGACAGAAGTTGCTGTAAACGCAACGCTCACGCCGATGGCCGGATTGCTCGGGGAGAGGGTGAAGCTCGTGGACAAGGGAAGAGGACCCC
>VBBG01000155.1 GCA_005882905.1 Candidatus Bathyarchaeota archaeon
ATTCGTGGACATCTGTCTCCACGGGACAGGTTTATTCATCACTCGACCCCTCGGCAATCCGAACGTTCTAACACATTGGCGCAAATTCAGGTCCCGAGGATCACCGTTTCCAAAGCTGTCCTCGACTGGCTCTTGGAGGAGAACGAACCGTCAGCTCGTTACGAAACTCTGGTTCGTCTACTGGGACGGGACGAGAACGAACCGTCTGTCAGGACGACCCGGAGTCTCATAGGGACCCGGGGCTGGGCTGCAAGGATTCTCGATAGGCAGAAGCACCAGACTTACTGGGACAATCCGAACTCGTGTTATGTTCCCAAGTTTTCAGCGTGCTGGTGGCAGCTCATCGTCCTCGCGGACCTAGGTGTTTCTTCTAAAGACCCACGAGTGGCGAAGGCCGTCGAACATTTTCTAGAACTGCACAATGTCGAAACCGGTGGTGTTTCTCTACGCCCCAAAGGTCACGAGAAATTTGAGCCGCATATCTGCGCGACCGGGAACATGGTCCGAGCTCTCGCGAGGATGGGATACGCCGAGGACGACCGGGTCCTCGATGCGTTGGACTGGCTGATGTCGAAACAGTTGCCCGATGGTGGCTGGAACTGTTCGGCTCCCGGAAAGCATGGATCCTTCATGGCCACGATAGAGCCGCTGTGGGCTTTGTCCGAGATGATGGCGCACGACGCGAGGAAGGGATGGGAGGCTTCAGCGAAGCGTGGATCAGAGTTCCTGTTGAAACATCGCATCTTCAAGTCCGACAAGGACGACTCTGTTGTGATGCTCGATTTTCTACGGCTGCACTATCCATTGCACTATGCCTATGACTTTCTGCACGGGTTGAGAGTTTTGACTGAACTGGGGGTCAAGAACGATCCGAGAATGGATGACGCTGTTTCTCTCCTGCTTGAGAAGAGGCTGCCGGACGGGAAATGGCTCCTAGACGGGGTGTATCGTGGCTGGCGGCATCCTCATGCCATGCACGGGGAAGAGACTGTTTCACGGCCTGAAGAGCGGGAACTGATCACTCAAGGATGGGGAACATAGAGAGCGCTACAGTTGGAGGAAGCAGGTAAGCCCAGCAAATGGATAACGCTCCAAGCACTACTAGTTCTGAAGAGAGTAGGCCTGCTTCATCTAGAATAGTCTATTGACGTAGCAGCACGGGATTGTTACCCGGAAGGTAGCATGTACGAATTTCTGTGGCTCAGTATTACATACGCCTTAAATATCATACTTGAGCATAACTCATTGCGAAAACGATGGGCTATACGGTTACAGAGAAGGGAACCGTAACCATACCCGCCGAGGTCAGGCGGAAGCTTGGACTAGCAAAAGGCTCTCAGGTCGAATTCCTGGAGACCGATCAAGGCGTTCTGGTCGTACCTGTGGTGCCACTAAAGAAATTGATGGGCATCGACCGAGGGAGAAAGAAGCTTGTCTACGAAATGATCCGGGAAATCCAGGAAGAGCGCGTTCGAGAAGCTGTTGAAGAATAGCTACGTCTTCGACACGGGCCCACTCTATCTCTCCTTCCTAGGCGATAGGAGGGTCACTGAGCCTCTTCAAGAAATGGGAAAGGGAATCGCTGACGGATATACTTGCGAGCCAAACCTTGCCGAACTATATTACAAGACATGTGAAAAGCTGGGACGTGAAACTGCTCTGTTACGTTATACCTCGTTGCGCCAAAGTGCCTTGGCGATAATCTCACCTGACGACGCTCTCACTCGTCTCGCGGGGGATTTGAAATGTTCTCACAGACTTGGGCTCTCGCTCGTTGACGCCTATATTGTTGCTTTGGCTAAGCGTACAGGATCCAGTCTATACACAACAGACGCGCGAATTGCGCGTCTGAAAATCGTTCCCACCAAACTAATCGAACTGTAGAAGAACTGCGAATCGTGACATGGAATCATCGTCACGGCAAGAATTATTCTGAATATTTCAAAGCTGGAGAACCTGAGGAAGCAGGTAAGCCTAACGAGTGGATAAGCTACAGGGTCTGCTGGTCTTGAAGAGGCTGGGAATGCTGAATCCGGGAGTCGCTCAGACCGTGAACGTGTAGCTCAGCGATTGCGTGCAGCTCAGAGGAAGCGACGTCGAGTCGCCGTAGACGAGTGACCCGTCGTTGGTAATTTGCAGGTTCTGAACGTTGTCAGAGACGCCGCAGTCCCAGTCAGCGTGTGTGAAGGTCAGCGTGTTCGTGCCCTGGACGATGAACGATGTTATGTTGAGAGAAAAGTCTGCCCAAGCTCCCCCGTTCTGCGGGCTATCGGTAGTTGGAAGGGAGGCTATGAATTACCCGTTTAATGCGATCGTCTACTCTCCACCCCCAGCCCAATCGTACCCCTCCCAGGAGAGAACATATTCGGTCGATGTTGGGGTCGGCTTCACGACATATTTCACGCCTG
>VBBG01000103.1 GCA_005882905.1 Candidatus Bathyarchaeota archaeon
GTCGCCGTACCAACACCACCGGTTGTAGGAGCGATAAAGTCGACCAGAACACCAACCTCTGTCAGATTAGGACTGGCATTGGCCGTAACGGCAAGCTTCGCATTGACGGCTACCGTGATACTAGCGGTCGCGTTCACGCCGAGACTATCGGTGGCGGTGACAGTCGCATTGAACGTTCCGGTATTGGCGTAAGCGTGGGTCGTCGAGCAGCCAGCGCCAGTAGTGGTATCACCAAAAGCCCAGCTGCAGATGATGGTACCAGCACCATCTGCAGGCATAATGGTAAAGCTCGTCGCCTTGCTCACCTCGGTCGGGTTTGGACCGGCAACAGCCGTAACACTCAATCTAGGATTGACCGCTACCGAAACTGCGGTCGACCCTGCAGTCACGCTGGTTGAGTCGGTGACTGTTACCATTGCGCTAAATGTTCCTGTTGCGTTGTAGGTGTGATTGGTAGTGGCGGTTGTGGTTGTTGCGGTCGTGCCGTCGCCAAAGGTCCAGTTGTACGAAGCGTATGGGGGCGATCCTCCCGTGGCCCTGGCAGTGAAGGTCGTGCTGACTGCAAGCTCCGTCGGATTCGCACTGATGACCAGAATCACAGCAAGGGCCGATCCAACATTGAAGGTAACCGACGTGGTAGCATTGACGGTGAGAATGTCCGTGGCAGTGACCGTGGCGGTGAACGTCCCGCTAGTGGTGTAAGTGTGGATAGTCGAGCAGCCAGAACCAGTAGTGTTATCACCAAAGTTCCAGGTGCAAGTCGCAGTGCCCACACCACCAGAGGGAGTGGCGGTGAGGGTGAGGCTCTGTCCAACTACAGGGTTAGACGTACTGGTGGTCATGGTCACTGTCAGCTTGGGGCTGACGGTTATGGTCGTGTTGTTCGTCGCGGTCACGCCCAGAGCATCAGTCGCGGTGACAATGGCTGTGAATGTTCCGGCACCAGTGTAGGTGTGGCTTGCAGAACATGTGTTAGCGGTACCGCTATCTCCAAAGGTCCACTTGCAAGTCGGTGTTCCAAGACCGCCTGTGGTGGGCGCTGTAGAGCCGACCGCAACGCTAATCTCGGTTGGATTAGGAGTAGCGACCGCGGTTACGGTCAACCTCGCATTGACAGTTACTGAGACGCTAGATGTCGCTGTCTTACCAGCCGAATCGGCGACTGTTACGGTCACGCTGAATGTTCCAGTCGAATTGTAAGTGTGGATCGTAGTGGCTGCGGACGTAGTCGCGGTCGTGCCATCACCAAAAGTCCAGCTGTATGACGTGTAAGCAGGCGTTCCACCAACAGCTGTAGCCGTGAAGGTGGGATTGATGGTGGGTTCGGTCGAGTTCGGACTGGCATTTAGGCTCACACCGAGCGTTGATACAATATTGACGGTAACCGACGCGGTAGCCGTGACAGAAAGAGCGTCGGTTGCTGTGACCTTGGCCGTGAAAGTTCCCTGAGTGTTGTATGCGTGGGTTTTGGAGCATCCGCTGCCCGTGGATCCATCGCCAAAGTTCCAGCTGCACGTGGCCACGCCAACGCCGTTGCCGGTCGTGGCGGTGAAGGTGAGGCTCTGTCCAACTACAGGGTTAGGCGTACTGGTGCTAACAGCCACTGTCAGCTTGGGGCTGACGGTTATGATGATGCTGTTTGTCGCGGTCACGCCCAGATTGTCTGTTGCAGTCACTGTCGCGGTGTAGTTCGCGGCATTAGCGTAGACGTGCGTGATCGAGCACCCGGAGGAGGATGGAGAGCCGTCGCCGAAGTTCCAGTTGCACGAGACTGGAGACACGCCGCCCGAGGTCGTCGCCGAAAGACTGATGGAATAACCGACCTCAGATGGGTTGGGAACGGCATGGACCGAAGAGACTTGTAATCTAGCAGACACGGCAACGGAATATGATGCCGAGGTCGCGGTAATTCCTGCCGAGTCCTTTACTGTGACTGTTACACTGCATGTCCCGGACGCCGTATAGACGTGCGCGGCCGAGTTACCTGAGCCGGTAGAGCCGTCACCGAAGTCCCAGACGAATGAAACGTATGGTTGTGTTCCACCGGAAGCTGTCGCTGTGAGGTTGACTGCCACGCCAACCTCGCTTGAACCAGAGGCAGTGACGGCGACAGTCAAGGGGGGAGCATTAATGGTGATGCTCGCAGATGCTGACGCGAGTCTCCCTTTGGCGTCGGTAGCGTTCACTCGTACGGTATAGGCTCCAGCGACAGCGTATTTGTGGGAGGCCGTGCTGCCGGTAGCGAGGCTGGTTCCGTCGCCAAAGTTCCAAGAGAACGAGTAGGGAGAAGTGCCGCCTGAGGTCGCGGCCGAAAAGCTGACACTAGTTCCAATGATACCAGAGGAGGCACCACTGACCGTCACGGCTAGAGGAGCGGCAACAGTGACCGTAGCTGATGCCGAGCCAATCTTGCCGTTTGTATCAGTAGCGTTCACTGTCACGGTATAGGTTCCGGCCCTGGTGTACGTGTGAGTCATGGTGTTAGGAAGGCCGGTCCCTCCAGGCACGTTGCTCGCAGAATCGCCGAAGTTCCAGCTAAACTTGTACGGGGAGGTTCCGCCTGTGGCGGTGGAGTTGAAACTGATCGAGTCGCCCACCACCGGGCGAGGTGGGGCGTATGAGAGACTCGTTTGTGGTGCTAGGTTTTTGAAGAATTGGGTCATGGTGGATGCGGAGCCGTCTTTTGAGGTTAGGGGCGAGAGGCCCCACGCGGTTTCGAGGGTGGTGAGTACCGAGTAGTGGTTGTATGATTTCGATGATTGGAATTTTGTCTTGGCAATGGGTCCTGCCCAGATGGCTGGGACGTTGCCGACGGATGAGCCGCTGGACTCGGCGAATGTGATGAAGAGTGCTGCGTTCTGGGTTGCGAAGACGGTGCTGCTCAGTATTTTCGGGACGAGCTGTGAGAGATACTTGTCACCTGTCGATAGGGAGCAGTCGTGTATGTCGTCGCACTGGTTGGGCGTGAGCCAGTTGTAATTCGCTGCGGAGGATGTGGAGCCGAGGGATTTGAGGAACAGATCGTCTGTCTCAATGCTGGAAGTGACCACCGAGTTTGCCCTGAGTAGGTTGTCGCATCTTGCGGGATCGTTGACGATGTTTTGGAAGTAGATGAAGGGGAAGTGTTTTGAGTTGTACTGGGCGTTGGACGGTGAGAGGTTGCACCCCTGGGACACGGGATAGTCTTCAGCCCAGGCCTTCCAGGTCAGTCCCGCTCCTTCTATACGATCAACAATGTTCACAGCGCTGACCGGGCACTGGGTCGGGTAGCAGTCGGCTGTCAGACCAAAAGTACTGGCGCCGATGAGGGCAAGATAGTTGGGATCACTGACAGCAGCTTCGACATTGGAATAGGCAGTGGCATACCCGTAGGCGTTTGCTAAAGAGTTGATGTATGGCGCAGCCGACGACCCGTACACCTCTTTTGCGCTAGCGTTGTTCATGGCGATGACGACTATGTAGTCGAAAGGGGCCTGGCTGGGTGGTGTGGCCTGGACAGCTGGATAGCTTCTCCTATCGTGATTCGTCGACACCGCAAAGGATGCTATCAGGATTCCGAACACGAGGCAGAGCCCCAGAACTAGAACCTTGAATCTGGCTCCCACTTCGACTTGTCTCCCTGGTGTCTACAGCCGTAGACATGGTCTGGCTTGTACGAACGGCCAGAGACTCTGTTGGCGGTCCCGGTCTGGCCCGTCACGGTGAAGCCTGATTGTCTCACGAATCTCCGCCGCCACTATTTCCGACGGCGTACGATCATGAAGATCATCAGTGGGAACGCGCTCATTGCCGTGAGAAAGCCTCCGACTTTGAGGGTAGTTTCTGAGAGTCCGAGGAAGCTGAGTTCGACCGGCCGAGCGATGACTGTTATGTTCAGGACTTGCGAGGCAGTGTGGCCTAGCAAGTCGGTCACCGTCACCTCAACTCGATAAACGCGGGGAATCGTATAGTTGTGGATCGGGTTTGGACGGGCAGACGTAAGTCCGTCCCCAAAGTCCCACGAGAAAGTGTACGGAGATTGTCCGCCTGAAACCTGTGTGCTGAAAGAGAGGCCTACCGGGGCGAGTCCTTGGGTTGCGTTGGACGAGGCGGTTAGGGCCAACGCGGGATGGACCCAGACTGCTACGGGCTTGACCACGGTGACTCCGCTGTCGTCTGTCACCGAAAGACTGACCTGGTATAGTCCGAGGGAGGAGTAGGTGTGAAGAACGCCGATCCCTGTCTGGGGGGCTCCTTCTCCGAGCTGCCACATATGGGCTACGATTACACCGTCGGGGTCGGAGCTAGTGGAGCCGTCGAAGAACACTGTTTCTCCAGCGAAGACTACTGCAGGTGTCCAGGTAAACTGCGGCACGGGAGGCACGTCGTATTTGACATTGATGATCTTGTAGGTCCGGATGATGGCCCCTGTGCTATCCCTGATTGCCACCGTCACATTATACGAACCTCCACTTGCAAACGTGTGAATGGCCGGGTTGCCAGTCCCGTTTATCCCATCACCGAAAGTCCATGCGAAGGTGTAGGGTGCAGTTCCACCGCTAGACGTGGCATTCAGAGTAACCGGGTATCCAGCTGCTGGGCTGGAGGGGCTGAAAGTGAGGACTGCAGTGGGAGGCTGGGCTACCGGAGCAAGAATGGAGCTTGTTAGCATCCCCGATTGCCATTCGTCTCCGGTGGTGAAACCGGCGGGGCTACTAGGAGGGGAGAGAATCTTGGTCTGCTGTACGAGAGGTATTATGGCTAGGCAGATGACTATGATTGTCAGAGCCCTTCCAATAATTCGCCGGTTACGAGTTGTGCGGGCTGAGAATCTGAACACGGACCCTCGCGGGTTTCCAAGTGTTGAGGAAGTCATTGGTTGCGCCTCCCCGTTTCCAGGCGACTGCTCTGTGCTCTTCGAAGGCAGCCTTGGCACTCGTTCAGCCATTCTGAGATCAGATCAAAGTCTGGCCTCAGGGCGAGTAGGTAGTAGGTGTGATAGATTCTCTGAAGATACGTCTGCGCTTCGAACACTGCTGCTCGGTGCACAAGATCCCGGTCTATGTTCGGCTGGTTTTCTTGATACTCTTGGATGAATGCTTCAACGGCTTGGACAGCGGCGCCTCCCACTCCATGGGTCATCTTGGTCTGAGCTACGAAATAGCCGACGTCAAAGGCAGGATCACCCATCCGAGCTTCCTCGAAGTCTATTACGGTCGTCAGATTTGGAGAGACGATGATGTTCCTTGGATGGTAGTCTCCATGAATGGGTTTCCGCGCGGGGGGCTGGAGGGATTTCTGGGCGTCGATTAGCTGGTCTGAGACCACCTGTATCTCCGATTTTAGAGTTGGAAACAGCCATGATCCGGCCCTCAAGTATCTGTGAGAGGCTACGATTTCATCGTCCCGGGAGAACTCGCCGTCCAGTCGAATGCTGCTGTTGTGTAGTCTTGCGAGCCATCTAGCTGCGCCCTTCACGTAGGATTCTGGATCGCTTCGACTCTCGAAGATTTCACGGAGAGTCTGACCCTCCGCCTGCTCCATCATCAGGAACGAAAGTGCGGGTATGTAGAGGACGGGGTTGGGTACTCTTAGATTGCTGTCTTCCCCAAATCCGTTGGACCTAAGAGTCTTCATGACCGAGAAAGTGTGTCCGAGACGCTCGTCTGACTCTCTGTATAGGCCGATGTAGTTTCTCGTCGAGTGCTTGAATCTTAAGGTGTAGTCGATTATTACCTTGCGTAGATGCTTTTTCAGGATTCGGGTCTCGAACCCTTCTAGCTGTTGGGCGCCTGGGTCGAATGCTTCGGTGCTTAGGATGTCCTTTACGAATTCGACCTCGGTCAGCCCATGAAGAATTGGCTCGTTGAAAGATGCACTGTTAGGATCGTTTCGAATGGGCTGAGTCATGCCTGGTCCTAGTCCTCCGCTCCTATCCAGACGGTGAAGCCGCGGAATCCTGTCACTCTCAGAAGGTAGCCGTGTCCGAACCTATCTTGTCTAGGCTTATCCCATATCGCGTATCCCCCGTCGACCCGGGCTCCCACGGTCACGCCTTCGTTGGACCATCCTCTGATGCCTTTCGCGGGGGAGCACTCTTCGACGGCTGAGGGTCCCATTCTGAGGAGCTGCTGATAGTCTGGTGAGAATCCTATCTCTGTGGACAGCTTGGTTAGAGAGTTGGGAAGGCTGTACTCTGTGCGGATTGTACTCTCTCCTTTTCCGAGGCTGAGATTCTTCAGGATTCCGAAGCCGGTGCTATTCTTCTCGGAGTTCGAGAGTCTTGCCCACACCGTGTCGCCATACGGCACGCGTATCTCTGTGGAGTAGTTGTCGTGCTCGTATCCAACGTCTGCGAGTGCTCCGGGATGATTGGGTGGAGTATCCATGTATGCGTGGAGATCTTCCAGTAGGTTCCAGTCGTCGATGGGGTTCCCGATGACGAGTCTGCCTGGTGGATTGTTGACTGTGAACAGGTAGACCAGGCGACCACCATTCTTGGGAGAGAAGACTGCGAATAGGTTGTCATTCTTGAGAACTAGCTCGTCTTCTCCGTCCGAGTCCAGGTCTCTTAGATCAGCGTGAGCCAGGTCGCACTTGTTCGTCATCCAGTGGGCTGCCTCAGCTATTATGACGGCGATCCGACTGTGGCTGGCTATGGCCCTTGTCCAGGCGCTGGGTCCTTCATCGCTCAGATTTTCTCCATGAGCCCCCGTCCGGGGAGTGTGCCAAGCTGTTTGCCATGTCGTCGCTAGCAGAATCTTCCATGCGAGTTGTATGAGAGCTGGGTCTGCTCCTCTTGAGTCTAGCTCTCGGACTCGCGCCTCTGACCAGGCATAGTAGTTACGGTAGAGGGACCATCGCGGATCATAATACCACGATTCGTAGTTCTCACCAGCCCCGAACTCGTCAACAAGTTCTGAGTATGCTCCTGTATCGATCTGTCTCTCAGAGCCTGCTCTGTGTGTTGCAGCCCATTCGGCCAGTTTGACGGGCTGCAGGAAGGGGTTCTCGGAGAGCCATCTGAGCGTCGCCTCGAACTGGAGGGGACCCCTTGCGTCCCAGCCTACTCCCGCGACCTTCTCCATGTCGTCCGCA
>VBBG01000024.1 GCA_005882905.1 Candidatus Bathyarchaeota archaeon
GGACCAGACCCCTCGCCACGCAGATCTCTAGTTTCTTGAAGGAACTGCACAGTATCAGAGTCCGAGGAAACAGTCTCAAGAGCATCCTCAGGTATTCGCCTGAAGAATGGCTCAAGTCGATCAGGCAACACCATAACAAGATCCGAAGAATCATCTACCCCCTGCTGGACTCTGGACTCCGTGCACGATCCGAAGAATTCTGGCGTGCACTCTTGGCGGATTTTGCCAACGCGAGTTTTAGCCCGACACTGATACATGGAGACCTTGGCACAGAGAACATCCTCATTGACCCTGCCTCTGCTAAGCTAACAGGAATCCTCGATTGGGGCTACGCGCAAGTGAGCGACCCGGCCCTCGAATTCGCGCACATATTCATGCACGAATCCGAGCTTGGAAAGGAGGTTTTGAGATTCTACGGTGACCAAGGATCAGGTTTCAAGGGACGCGTGCAATGGTATGTGGACTCCGAGCCTTTCTATGACATTATGTGGGGAATCAGTCACCGCTGGCAAATAGCCAAGAGGCAAGGATTGAGCCAGCTCGCGAAAACGTTGAGAGCAAAGACTGAGAAATGATCGAAGCGGGAGACAGTGTAGCCTCCTTGAACCGCATACTCATGCTGAGTGGTCTGCAGCGAAGACTAATTCTCGGTAACGAGCCGCATAGAACTACCAATGTTTGTGGCCGGCTGCGAGGAACATCGGAATGTTGATCTGACCTTCTTCTTTCGTCTCTGAGCAGCAAGAACTCAACGACTCGACGCTGACGTCTTCTAGTCCGGCCTCGTGCATTATCCCACTTACATAGCTCATCTTGAAGCCCATCCAGAGATCCGCGTGCTCCTTTCGCAACGAGTCGTGGTTATGCTCCTGAAGATCCGATAGCACTAATCTTCCTTTGGGCGCCAAGACCCTTGTCATTTCCTTCACTGCAGTCTCAGGGCGCGGACAATGATGTAGGACCATGTTGCCGATGACCGCGTCTACCGACGCGTCGGGCAAAGGAATCTGTTCTGCGCTTCCAATCCTAAATTCTACGTTCCTCCCAGCCAGCTTGGTCCTAGCTTCAGCGATCATGGATTCCGAAAAATCGAGAGCTATGACCTTGCGCGCTTTCCTAGATGCGGCCTCGGTGAGGAAGCCTGTTCCAGCTCCAACGTCTAGTACCGTTTGATCTGGCAGTATTCGGGCCGCCATCAGGACTGCCTCTCGGACTTCTTCGCCATAGAAGCCCCGTCTAATCGTGTCCCACTGGGACGATACTTGCTCGAAGTATTCTTTTACTTCGCGAGACAATATGCACGGTTGATCCTGTTCCGGGTTAAAGAACATGTCTGAGCAGAGAGTAGTATGACCGTCAGATCCGACTTCTACCAAATAGTGCTCCGGTTTCCACGATTGTTTCCAGATCCCGCTGTCTTCGAAGATCCGATCCATCTCGCTAATCGATACTTGATGGGAAATGGCATTCCTAGGGAGAAGGCGGATCTTGTCCATCAGACCACAGATGAAATAGTTCCCGTCGATGATCGCGGAAATCCATCTACCGCGTCCGGGACTGCAAAGTATCCGTTCGAGGGCCGAACAATACTGGCGGAGTATATGACCAACGCAAACATTCACTTGGATTATGCTGATTTCGGAACGGGCCTAACTCCCAGCGACCATTCGAGACTCTGGACCAAGGGCAAGCTGGGAGGCTTGAGATTCGAGCTCCGCGATTTCAAGCATCAGTCCCAGACTCTCACCATTCCGGACGTTTCAGAGCTCTACAGGATGTTGAAGGAGCGTGCTACTCCGAATACGCTGTCGACCATCGAACTGGACAATGTTCCGGAACGTATGTTCAGAGCCGGGCTCGCCTACATTGAAGGAAGGTTGAGAGCCGACGCGAAGGCCGATGGTCTGGAGGTAGAGGTCTACGCGGCATCGGACCTCTCCGCATCCGAGAAGGCGGCTCTGGAGCGGCGGCTGACTCGTGAGTCGAGCAAGTCTACAATCGTTGTCATTCTCTCCCGCGAGCCGGTTTCGAAATCCGAGCTAACAGTCGAATGATCTCAGCCGGACTGTAACCATTCGCTCCTCCTACAGGTAATGCTAGGGATAAGCAGGATTCCGGGCGCTAGTCTCGATGAGGAACCTGTTACTCCGGTTGAAGAGGGTTGGCCAAGGCTAAAATCGCGACTGTCCTGGCAATCCTGATCGTCGGTGGAATAGCGGGCTACTTCTTCTGGCACGACTATGCCCAAGGAACGGTTACTCTGAGAATTAGTGATCCCCCGCAGCTCCAGAACGGCAACAATCCGCACTACGACCCGAGTATTCTGCACATCTACATCACGTTCACCGAAATCGACGTTCATCAGGCCGGATTTGGAAGCACGAACAGCACCGGCTGGCATGCACTGGTGAGATCTCCGACGACTGTAGACCTGATTTCTGTCCTGAACACTCCTAGGACGCTGGCCAGCACAAACCTAGCTACTGGAACATATGATCAGCTGAGGTTCCCAGTCTCAACAGCAATCGTCACATTCTCCTCGACCGGAAACGTGACGTATACGATACCCAGTAGCTCGTTCAAGGTCTCTATCACAGGCGGAGGCTTCCAGAGTAGCCCGGGCGCAAGGGTCAACTTGTTGCTGACGATCTCCTTCAGTGATAATGAGATTCTGGCGATGAACGGATATCTTACTCCCCACGCCTCGGCCCAAGTAGTAGGCTGACGCGGCGGCCAGAAATCTTTTCTTCACACGACCCTCTTGTAGGACTCTACGAATTCCGGGTCTATGACGCCCGACATGACGTGTTCAGTTCCGTCGGGAAGAATTATCGGAGTCCCGGCTGCATGGTAGGGCAGGTCGAACCTCTCCAGCTTGTCCGGAGCGTCAACCTCAAACAGCTTGTAGCATGCCCCATTCTCATAATGGAACGCATAGAGCTTCTCCAACCGTCGTTCTCCGAACCCTCCAGCACGGCCCCCGGCTGCCGTGGACCCTTCTGGAAGCTGAAGTATATACACGGAGTTTCCGCCCTGAAGATTCTGCAGGTCCACAGGGTTTTCCGCGACTAGGATCTTTCGACCCTTCTCGACGAGGAGTTTGGTAAGCTCTTCCAGGGGAGTCATGGCTTCGGCCTCGGCGTGGTGCGTGTAGAAATCTCTATCGTCTCCTAGAGGAAGCTGATCAGGGCGTCCTTCCGGCCCATTCGGAGCTGCTTCTCGACTTCGCCCTTCTCCTCTTCAGTTAGAGGCGTGTAAAGCCTAGAGTCGTCTTCGAACTTGGAGTATCGTCCCGCGACGAGATAGATCTCTTTCCCGATCTCCTTCAGAACAGTCACCCGGTTCAGACTATCCTTCTCAGTGTAATAGTAAAGGGGCGTCGTGTCGTATTTAGCTAGTTCGAGCTTCGAGATTCGTTTCTTCGCGGGAACCTGCTTCTGTATAGATCCTTCCTGTTCGGGCAATTTTTGGCCTCTCGACGCATCTGCCGCCAGCCCTTCTCGATTATCGAGATGGCTAAGCGGCCCGTTTTCCTTCATACCACTGGCTAGTTAAACCTTGGAAGACGGAATTCAGCAAATCCTGCGAGACACGTTTTGCAACATGAAGAACAGCTCAGCTTGATTACACCATTGAGGGTCCGGTTTCTTGGTAGAGCTTAAGAGTCTGCCTCACGTAGGTCCAGACTGAACTGGCGTGAACAGAACATTCCTCATTCTCGGCTCGGTTTTGCTCGCCTTGGGAGTTGCCTCCTACGTCGTCTCCTCCTACACCAGCCTCATCGGAGGCCGCACTCACAGCATCATCCCGCTCGGAGGCATCGGCTTAGCCGTCCTCGGAGCCTTGATCGCAGTCGGTGGAGTGATGATGGGGAAGGCGGGAGCAAAGACCGGAGGCCAGTTCAAGTGCGCCAAGTGTGGCGCAGTCTTCGGTTCCCAGACCGCTCTGGACCAGCATACAAAAGACAAGCACGGCAAGTAGTCCAGGTCTACCACGAAATAGAGTATATTCTTCTGTTAGCCAATTTACTCTCTGGGACTGCTTCTTCTATCATTCAAGACGGTCGTAGGCTAGCAGAGTCATGAAGTCGGGAAACTGTCTGTCTGTCGCAAGCTGATCGAGAATTATTCCAGCGGTATCCAGACTATTGTCTGGTCTTCGTGCGTTCTCTAGCCTAGCCTGCTCGATTTCGCTGTTGAGAATCGTGCGGAATATTTCCGGACTGAATCTTCTACCATCCTCTAGGAGAGCATCATTGCGTATCCACTGCCAGAGCTGCGCGCGGCAAATCTCTACCGTTGCAGCATCTTCCATCAGGTTCTTGATGGCGACGCAGCCGTTGCCGTTGAGCCAAGAGCTGAGGTATCGTAGGCTGACACTTATGTTCGCCCTGATCCCCGCTTCAGTGATCGGGCCCTTAGGAACGTGCAGGAGGTCTCTCGAGGTTATTCTCATGCCTTCGTGCTTGACATCGAGCTGGTTGGGTCCCGTCATGTGGTCGTTGAAGACTTTCATGACGACCGGAACCAGGTCGGGATGGGCTACCCACGCGCCGTCGAAGCCTTGTTCGACTTCGCGGGTCTTGTCTGCGATGACCTTGTCTATCGCCAGCTTCTGCGCTTTCGGATCGTTTCTGGTCGGCACGTTTGCCGCCATTCCCCCGATAGCGTAGGCTCCCCGTTTGTGGCAGGTCTGGACTAGCAGCAGAGCGCATGATGTGAGGAAGTGTGTCGTCATGGCTAGAAGCGCCCTATCTGGAAGGAGAAAGTCAGGGTTCCACCCAAGCTTCTTGATGAAGCTGAAGATATAGTCCCACCTTCCAAAGTTGAGCGCTGTTATGTGGCCCTGAAGCTCGTGGAGAATCTCGTCCATCTCGAATGCGGCGAGGATGTTCTCGATCAGTACGGTGCACTTTATGCTGTTCGCTGGAAGCCCGAGGATCTGCTCTGACATGTCGAAAACATCGTTCCAGAGTCGAGCCTCCAGATGGTTCTCCAGCTTCGGGAGATAGTAGTATGGTCCCGTGCCCTGTTCTCGAAGTTTCTTGTGATTGTGATAGAGGTAGAGTCCAAAGTCGAAGAAGGCTGCAGGGATAGCCTCGCCCTCCATCAAGACATGTTTCTCGGGTAGATGGAGTCCGCGCGGCCGGACGCAGAGGGTCGCGACACTCTTGTTGAGCCGGTAGGTCTTGCCCTCAAGGCTTGTGTGCTCTATGCTCCGGTTCACAGCGTCTCTCAGATTGATCTGGCCCTGGATCGTGCCGCGCCACGTTGGAGAGTGCGAATCCTCAAAATCAGCCATGTAGACATCGGCTCCAGAGTTGAGGGCGTTAATCATCATTTTCCGATCCACTGGACCCGTAATCTCTACTCGGCGAAGGGTCAGATCAGATGGTGGGGGTCCGATCTTCCACGAATCTCTCCGCACATTTTCTGTTTCAGAAAGGAAACTCGGGAGGATGCTTCTTCCGATCTTCTCACTGATTCTGAGCCTTCTCTCAAGGAGTTCGCGGCGTCTCTGTTCGAAGATGGTGACAAGTGTGCCGACGAAATTCATCGCGTCCTTGGTGAGTACTGTCTCAAAGCCCAGGTCGAGCGGGCCGAGAATGTCGAGCTGGTGAAACTCGGACGGGACATGCTGCGAGTTCAGCTTCGCCAAGAATGCCCCGTCCTCGGTTCTACTCTTTTAGAGCTTGTCTCTTCTGATCCGCTGGGACCGAGACCTCGACCTTCCGTCGAAACTGAGCCGCCTCGGTCGAATCCTTCATCGCGACTGTCGCGGATTCTCCTTCGGAGATCACTTGGGCGACCTGGTCGAAGTATCCTGTTCCCACGAAGCTCTGGTGTTTGACCGCCCCGTACCCTGCTTTCTCAGCCTGGAATTCTCGCTTCTGGAGACGCACGTAGGCGGGCATTCCCTGTTGCGCGTATGTGCTGGCGAGCTCGAACATCGACTGGTTGAGAGTGTGGAATCCTGCAAGCGTGATGAACTGGAACTTGTATCCGAAGGACGCTAGCTTCTGCTGGAAGGCTGCGATCTCGTCGGGGGTGAGATGTTTTTCCCAGTTGAAGGAGGGCGAGCAATTGTACGCTAACGCCTTTCCCGGAAAGGCGGAGTGTATTCCCTCTGCGAATCTTCTCGCCTCGTCTAGATCTGGGGTGGGAGTCTCGCACCAGACTAGATCAGCGTACGGGGCATAGGCTTGTCCCCTGGCTATCGCGGCTTCCATGCCGCCCTTGAACAGGAAGTGGCCTTCAGTAGTTCTCTCTCCAGTTATGAATGGTTGGTCTCTCGGATCCGCGTCGCTTGAGATGAGCTTGGCCGCTTCCGCATCTGTTCGGGCAACCAATATAGACGGGACGCCCTGGATATCAGCGGCCAGCCTAGCGGCTACTAGCGTTCTGATGAAATAGCTTGTAGGGACAAGCACCTTGCCTCCCAAGTGCCCGCACTTCTTCTCCGAGGTCAGCTGATCTTCGAAGTGGACTCCCGCCGCACCCGCTTCGATCATCTCTTTCATCAACTCGAACACGTTAAGGTGTCCGCCAAATCCGGCTTCCCCGTCCGCTATTATCGGGACATACCAGTACGCGCCGTTCTCTCCTTCAGCATGATTGATCTGGTCAGCTCTCTGAAGCGCCCTATTGATCCTCCTCACGATCTGTGCACCGCTGTTTGAAGGGTACAGCCCAAGGTCGGGGTAGGTGTTTCCAGACAGGTTCGCGTCTGCGGCGACCTGCCATCCGCTTACGTAGATAGCCTCCAGTCCCGCCTGGACCATCTGGACTGCCTGGTTACCTGTTAAGGCTCCCAGCGCTGGAATGTAGGGTCTACTGTTCAGTAGTTGCCAGAACCTGTTTGCCCCCATCGAGGCTAGTGTGTGTTCGATCCTTACTGATCCTCGGAGCTTCTCCACGGCTTCGGGAGTATATGGCCGGGTGATTCCCTTCCATCTTCCGAGTCTCCACTCTTCCTCAACCTGTCGTGTGTCCAAGGAAGGCCGCGCCCGTTCCGGTCTTGTAGAGCCGGGTATGTAAAGCGCCCGGTTTTGTGGCATAGTTGAAAATCTTCCGCTACAAACAGCTATCTTTGGAGATAGAGCTAGCCCATGCCCGCACGAGCTATTGTCTAAGGGTGGAGAATGGGTTTGAGGAACGGACCAGTGTCGAGCCTTGAGAACTCGTCGAGGTCAATGTTGGCGCCAGGGCGCATTATCTTCCTCAGGTAGTCGCCCGTCTTTGGTGAGTCCCACCACTCTTCGCCCAGTCTGCTCTGCAGCCTCTTGATCAATTCCGACTTTCTCACGGCCGCTATGAGGTAGCTAGGCGAGTAGAGATCATAGTCGGGCATTACGTGGTGGAGTTGCCAGTACTCGCCCGGTATCTCGAAGCCGACGTACTCCTTGTACAGTTTCGCATAGAGTTCTGACGCCTGGTCCATCGTGAGCTTCTTTTCCTGGAAGCTGATCTTCATGAGACTGTTCGCCGCGTAGAAGGCGACGAAGAAGAGTTCCATGAACCTGCGTCGCTCCGTCACCTCTCGTATCTGATCGTCCGACAGTCCAAACTTTTTGCGCAAGTATCTCGGGTCCTCAACCAGACTCTCGAGGAATGTTGAGAATATCTCCGCGACGCCGTGTGAGAGGGACTCTCTGTCCCAGAGCGATAGGTTGGGGTCGACGGAGATGCAGTGCATTGCATGGCCGAACTCGTGATAGGCCGCTTCCATATCGGTGTACGGGCTGATCGGCTTGACCAGGACCCGCGCATCGTTTGGAATCTGTACGAAGAAAGCTACCGCAGATGGTGTCTTCTTGGGCCGGTCCTCGACGTCAACATGGATCCTCCTCGTGTCAAAGCCAAGCCGCTTCAATTGCCTCACGGGCATCTCTGCAGGATCAAACTTCGAGAAGATCTTGTCTAGAGGACGGAAGATTCGTCCCCGGAAGTAGTAGAAATCGTCGTAGTATTCGGCAGGAGCCCTCTTGATCTGCATCGCGAAATCCTGTAGAGCTTCTCTGAACGGCTTCCTTACCGCCGCCCCAAGCTTCTGGACCAGCTCCTTCAGGTCCGCCAGCGTTATCCTCTCGCTCTCAAGGTAACTCCGCAACGGCGTAGTGCCGTATTTTCTGTGGACACTCCAAGACTTTTCGAACATCGCCCGTATGAGGGGCCGTATCACGGGGGTCTTCTTGACCAGCTCGTCGTAGACCTGCTTCCTGCTGTCCGCGTCGGCTACAGCACTGAACTGGCGCCAATTCTTCCAGTTGACCCGGCGACCGTGGAAGCGTTTCGTCCGTGAGACAATCTTCTCGGCGCGTGCTTTGTCCAGTTCGAGGCTGAGAGGGGTCTTCTTCGACTCGGAGACGTCGGTCACGCACTTGATGAAGAGGCGTCTCGGGCGGCGTGACGTTGATAGGAAGAGTTCAGCGTGTCGCGCCTTCTGTTCGGCAATGTTCTTCATGAACTCCTCGTCGAACTCTAGCCCGTTGTACATCTTCCAGTTCTCGTGTCCCGACAGAATTGAGAAGGACTCGTCAACTATAGCCCAGGAGCTGAGCGGGTAGGGAAGACCCTGCATAGGCCGCTGGTCTAGAAGAGGTAGGGGGATAAGTTATTCGGAGCGTTCTACATCTTTAGCTGGCCCGAGCGCCTCAGCGACTCGACCTGCCCGGCAGTGTAGCGGAACATGATGTCGCCCCTCTCCTGCTGAAAGTCCCACGGGGCAACAAGGACAGTGTCACCCATCTTGATCCAGACCCGGCGCTTCATCTTTCCCCGAATCCTGCAGACCCGCGTAACCCCATCAGAACACTCGACTAGGACTCTATCGTAGCCAAGGAGGTTCTTGACTATCCCGTACATCTGGCCGGGACCCGGAGTAAGCATCTCACTCAGGTTGGCCTCGCTGAGAACCTTGCGCTTTCCCATCTTCTCCCTCTCCTAGCGCGTCCCTTCCATATTAAAGCTCCAAGATACTGCGCTGGTGAAAGCGTCGCCTGTATCTAGTGCTTCCATTTGATGGAACAGCCGAAGGGCCTAGTCTCCTGCACCAAGGGTTTCCGTCCGGCTAGGATCGCGTCAAGTGCATTCCTGAGATCATGAGTCTTCACATCGGCCGCGTTGCGATTATCATCAATCCGCCCCTTGTACTGGAGAGTCTGCTTTGCATCAAAGGCGAAGACCTGGGGCGTGCAGATCGCACCGTACTTGCGAGCCACATCCTGCGTCTCGTCCCGCAGGTATGGAAAGTTGAAGCCCTTGTCCTTCGCCCGACGAATCATATTCTCGAAGCTATCCTCCGGATAGTCATGATCGTCATTACTGTTGATCGCAACCAGTGTAACGCCTTTTCCTGAATAGTCTCGCTGCATCCGAACCATCCGATCCTCGTAAGCCTGAACATAGGGGCAATGATTACAGCTGAAAACAATGACCAACACCTTGCGATCCCCGAAATCTTTCAAACTGTACGACCTGGCGTCTACGGCCTTTAGATGAAAGTCAACGGCCGGGCTACCGAGCGCTAGTCCTACTGAACCAAGCGTCGTCGAGGATGACATGATCGGTCTGACGATGGAAGGCCTTAGAAAGCTTTCGCGGGTCCCACAAAACAAGCACAAGTGTTCTGGGATTTGTTATGGTAAGAAGCCTGTATGTCGGCGTATCAGGATTCAGCTATCCGGGGTGGAAGGGAAACTTCTACCCTAAAGATCTGAAGAGCGAAGACTTCCTCGGATACTACTCCCAGAAGCTGAACAGCGTGGAGATCAACAGTTCCTTCTATGCCCCACCGAGCGCGATGATGGTCAAGTCTTGGTCGGGAAAGACCCGGGACGACTTCCGGTTTTCGGTTAAATCGCCTCGCCAGATAACCCACATCCTCAAGCTGGGAGAGGGATCAGCCGATTCGGCCAAACGGCTCGGCGAAACCCTTAACCTGTTAGGCTCCAAGCGCGGTCCAATCCTCTTTCAGCTTCCTCCCTTCATGCGGCAGAATCTGAAACTCCTAGAGTCCTTCTTGCGGGACACGTCGGGATTGAAGGAGAGGGTCTTCGAGTTTCGCCACGAATCCTGGCTGTCAGACCCTACCTACGCTCTTCTAGACAAGTATCAGGCCGGATTCTGTATTGCCGAGACTGAAGACATGAAACCAGTTCTGAAAGTCATTGGAGAAGTCGCATATTTCAGGCTTCGAAGAGACTCATATGATCGCAACAGTATCGATGAGTGGTCGACCCGGATCAGAGCTCTCGTCAAGGATGCCAGAGAAGCCTACGTGTACCTACGTCATGACGAGACCGGGGAGAATGCTTCGCACGCCGTCCGTCTAAAAGAAGAGATAAAAAACTAGATCGGATTCGTCAGGCGGTCTTCGCGACAGCCTTCTTGAGCTCTTCATAGTTGGGCTCTTTGCTCGGGTCCTCTGTGACCCACTTGTAGGTCACGACGCCGTTCTGGTCGAGTATGAAGACGCTCCTCTTCGCTACCGTGTAGCCTTTCAAGTTTCCAAAATTCTCATGATACACGTTGTACTGGTGGACGATGTCCCGGGTGTAGTCGCTGAGGACTGGAAAGTTTAGACTGTTCTTCTCCACGAACGCCTTGTTTGTCCAAGGATCATTGACGTCTATTCCGACGACTTGAGCGTTTAGTTTGTTGAACTCTGAGAGGCTGTCTCTCAAAGCGCACATTTCCTTGGTGCAGACGCTAGTGAAAGCTCCGGGGAAGAATGCCAGTAGCGTTGCGCCTCTTGGTTTCAAGAGTTCTTGGAGACTATGCGGCTTCCTCTCATGATCTGGAAGTGTGAAGTTCGGTGCCTTTTCTCCCTGGTTGACCATTTCTGACCCAAGGTCCGCGGTCTTCTCGATGTTTCTAAACCTTACACCAATCCGGTCACACGTTTCAGCGAGTATTCTAGACACGGGACTCGAGTCTTAGAAAAAAGGATTGGGGAGTAGAATTGGTTGTCCTAGTCTATTCCTGCTCGTGCTCTTCTTCGGCGGTTGCGCATGAAGAGTCGTGATCGCCGTGACCGTGGACGCCCGAATGGCCGTGTGTCGTGTCATTGTCGCTGTCCGTGTCGTGGTGTAAGTGGAAGGCCGGGTTAGAGCCGCCCATGGCCTTGACCAAGGCGACTGTAGTGTGCAGCTTGTTCTTCATGACTCCAAGGGCGTTGCCGATGCCATTGCCATTACCGTTTGCGTTGTCGTGCGAGCTTGGACCGTGAGACTTTGCTTCGCTACAGGAAGCCCCGCTACCGCTATTGTCGCCACCAGATGGTGTCGTGGGAGTCGTGCCGCCGCCACCGTTTCCTCCAGGCGTTGGTGGCGAAGGGCTGGTCCCTTGTGGTGAGGGCGAGTGGAGTAGAAACGGCACGAGGAAGGCGCCGATTCCCGATACGATGAGCGCTGCAGCTCCCAGTCTACGTCTGCTTGGGATGTTCATTCTTTTTTTCTATCCCCTTTTGCTTGGGGGCGCCATTCCTCGGGAGAGTATATTATTCAACGAATTGAACACCAAAGAACCTGTCAATTTGTGACGACTGGATGTTGAAATCTTTCAGGAGCTGAATGTACATATCGGAAACCGATATAGCGTCACAGGATTCTGAGGAAGAGGTAGAGAATCAGAATATTCGGGATAGTCACAAGCAGGCCAATCTTCGAGAATTCCAGCGAACTGAAACCCGAGCCTCGGACCTCTGCCGCTTCCAAAATGATAACATTGCTTGCCGCTCCCAGCAGACTGAGTCCTCCTGCCAGAGTGCTCGCGCCGGCCAAGGCAACCCAAGCTTTGACATTGCTACCTGTGAACCCAGCGCTCTGCATCACTCTAATGTAGACGGCGACGAATGGCACGTTGCTTAGCAATTGGCTGAAGATCAGACTGATCAGAATTATGACACCGAGAGAGACGACTATCTCCGATGTGTTGAGTGCTGGCAGGTACAGCAGCAATGATTGGAGAGCGTTCGAATCCCAGAAGCCCTGGACCACGATGAAGAGGGACATGAAGAAAATTACGATGCCCCAGTCTACCGATGCGAGAATTTCTCTCCGCCTACCGCTCAACAGGTAGACGATCGTCGCACCAAGAAGCGACACGGTCCCAAGGTTGAGATTTCCCTGCACCCCAAACAGCCGCGCAATCCCCACAGAGAAGAAGCCAACAACGACTATGCCGCCGGCCCACGCTGACAATCTCGCGAGCCTTCCGTCTCTGACTGGTGGCAGCGGAATGGACCCGAAGCTCTCTGCTGATTCTGCAAGGTCCTTTCGATAGTAGAACTTGAGGATCAGAAATGTGACTAAGAGTCCTATGATCGTGGGTGGGACCAGGAAATAGAGAAAGTCGAGCATCGGGTTTGGAATGCCGCTCGACAGGGCGATGAGCAGATTCTGGGGATTACCGACGGGAGTCATCACGCTGCCGATTGTCACGCCCAGTGCGAGAGTTATCAACAGGACACTCGGCCTGATCCTCATCTGTTTGGAGAGCCCTAGCATTATGGGCGTTGCGGTGAGTGCTAGGGTGTCGTTGACTAGAAAGGCTGAGAGTAGACCCATCCCGAACAGTACCATAGCCAAGGCTCGCTGTGGCGTCTTGGAGAGCCGGACCATTCTTGCTGTAAGGTATTCGAGGAGCCCTGAAAGTTCCATGGCCGCGACGATCGAAAACATTCCGAGTAGGAAGAATATCACGTCCAAGTTGATGGCGCTGTAAGCCGTCTGGAGTGGTATGACCCCTGAAAGGATCATGGCGACAGCTCCGGTGAGCATGATGGTCCAGATCGGGATCTTGAACCAACGCAGGTTGCGGAGAGCGATGAGGAGGTAGACTGTTACGAAGATGGCTATGGAGAGATAGTTTAGCGACAACCAGCCGCGCCAGATCATGTATCACGGGAAAGCTTCGGCGAGTTAGTCGTCTTGGCCCGTTACGGCTCTTGGAGTCTCGCTAGAGCTCTTCGAGCATCTTCCGGGACCAGAGCAATGACGCTTGTGGCTTCTTCAAGACTTTCTGGGGCTTCGATTTTTTGGGAGCGGCTGCCGCTTTGATCGCCTGCGGAATAAGTCCCTTGTTGGGGAGGACGGGATGGGGTCCTATTGGATCTTTTCCTAGTCCTACGACCGAGCCCTCTGGATCACGCATTATCCCATTCTCATAGAAGGCCATGTGACGTCCATCATAGTCGATGACGTTCCCCTGCTCGTCGAGCCAGGCTAGATTGTGTCCGTCGAAGTCGACGATTCTGTTGTCTTTGAGAATCCGGTATCGAGCGGTACCATTCTCGTCCCATATGACGTCGATCTCTTCTTCCTCAGCTTCGCGCGCTGGTTCCAAACCGGTTCGCTACGCCCTCTACGCGTCAAGCTAAGAAGGTTATCCACACACTTACGAGTCAAACAGGTAGAGTTCTAGGCGTGCCTGAAATCAACCCTTTTCTTAAAATAGCAGATACTGTCTATCAGCTCTAGAGGGGCGTTCGCGGCGGAAACTCATACTTGTCCCGTCTGCGGTCACACTGGTCCATGCACTCGGTCCGCTGGTGAGACTGGCCAATATCGGTATCACAACTGTCACGTGTGTGGCTCTACTTGGAAAGAACAGAGGACCCAAGGGGAGCCTGGTGACAAGGATTCGAAGGCCACTCTCCAGACCGCATAGTCTCTAGTCGGACTCTAGTTCCAACTCTGAAATACTAGTGCCTAGGCTGTGGCCGTCGATCTACATTGCCACGGGCCGGCCAGCACTCAAGCAGTAATCGTCGACAGAGGAAGAAGAACAGGATGAGAAAGCGGACTCGGAATAGTCGGAAGCCCAGCAGGGTCAGATAATCCTCTTAGAGATCACTTGAAAAATGGTTTCTCAACGGCCGTTTCGGGGAGCGGGATTTGCTACAACTACTCCTACAGCATCGATGAGGTAAACCGGTACGACTGGTGTAGAAGCCTCGTAAGTGTCGGGAACTGAGGGTTCGGGCCCAGCTTCAATGCCACCCAGCCCTCTCTATCGTGAGGGTCTGGCGAGCGAGTCGCCATACCCCGAGCCAACACGTTCTCTTTGATGTCAGGAGGGAGCCGGATGTCGATTCTGTCGGGTTTGTGGACATGAGCGAAAGCTTTCCCTCCCACACGCAGCTCGAAATCGTCCTGGCCACTATCGTCTGCTTCTACGCCCGGCACAAGCAGCATCTCGGCGACGATTATGTCTAGAAAGCCCATCTCGGCTCAACTCTTCGTGAGGCCCAGTCTTATGTCCCTTTCCGGGTTCACTACAGCAGAAGTTGAGCCCAAATTGTTATGGGCGACATGGCTGGACTCAGCAGAACCGAACAGCGATGCTCGGGCATTTGATCTCGATCTCGTTCAGCCAAGCCTCATGTATCTCTTCAAGCGAGGCCATCCAGTCTTCGCAAGCCTCAGCCTATCAGGATCGCTCTTGACCCAGCGAAGCATGTGGAAGAAGCTGCGAGCCCTCTTCTCGTCTCTATCAACAAGTGGTTTGTAGCCCAAGTTTCTGATCTCATCAAGATAAGCTGTCTCCACGTTGTCCTGGGCTCTTCCAGATATCACTGATACGTGCACTCTCTCCTTGCCGTATTGTTTCATGAGCTCTGGCCGGGTCTCGTCGAACAGGAAACTGCCGCAGATCTCGATCTCTTCTCCCTCTCCGAGCTTCATCTGCTGGAGGAGACGTAGAGTCAGCTCAGTCGCTTTCTTGAGGTAGAGCTTCCTTCGAAAGTCGGGGGGCTGAAAATAGCCAACGGGTATGACATCATAGTGGAACTCGCCGGTCTCCTTCCGGTGGGCTCCGACAATCGCTCCGAATAGAAGGTCGCCCACACCCGCGTCGTCAACTTGAATTGTCAGAGATGTTCCCTATTACTAAGCTAGCCATCTAGCTATAGGTTGGTCGTGGTCCTTAAGTCTGAGGCTGAGACAGGCCACGTTCGACAGTTGATCAAAGCTGTTCTAGAGTCTTCAAGCCTGACCCTGTTGCGATAACAACCAGAGTGTCGCCCCGGTCGACTGATCCTGTCTCGTATAGACGGGGAATTGCCGCGAACCCTGCGGCGCTGGATGGTTCCATTAGCATTCCTTCCTTCGTTGCGACCTGACGCATTGCCCTTCGGATTTCTGTGTCCCTGACTTTCAACGCTATTCCCTTTGACTCTCGGATACTCTTGAGTATCCACTTGCCGGCTAGAGGCTTAGGAATCTTTAGCCCGTTTGCGATCGTCCGGGGAGACTTCCACTCCTCCACATCCTCCCTTCCTCGGTTGTAGGCTTCAACGACTGGTGCGCATCCTGAAGGCTGAACGGCGACAATGCGTGGGTTGCTCCTTGTCCAGCCAATCTTCTCTAGAATCTTGAACATTTTCCACATACCAACCAGCCCGACTCCGCCTCCGACCGGATAGACGACATAATCTGGACTCTTCCACTCGAACTGCTGCGAGATTTCGAGTGCCATCGTCCCTTTACCATCGTGACGGAAGGGTGTCACGAATGTTGACGCGTTGTATCGACCTGCCGCCTTAGCAGATCTGGCCGCGTATCGGCCCGCGTCTGCGATTGTGCCTGGCACCTGTGTAAGGTGGGCTCCAAGCTTTTTTGTGAGCTGGATCTTTGCGGGGTTCGATTGTCTTGGAAGATAGACGTGACAGCCGATTCGTGCCATCTGGGAGTACAGGGCGAAGGAGCAGCCAGCATTCCCTTCTGAGGCGAGAACCAATTGTTGAACCTTCAGTTGAGAGAGACGAGTGACGGCCACCGAGGCCCCGCGGTCTTTGAAAGTTCCCGTCGGGTTCCGGGTCTCATCCTTCACCCAGACGTTCTTCGAAAACGACTTGGCTGGACGGAGAGGCGTACCTCCTTCCCCAGCCGTTACCGGGATTGATCCCCGACGAACAGGGAGAAACATGCTGAACTTCCACATCGATCGACCCCCCTCATCGAGCCTCTTTCTAGAATACTCGGTCAGTGTGTCTTCATCGAGGACAGTGTCCAAGAGACCGCTGCATTTCGGACACCTCTCAAGGGGCTCTTCGCCTTCAAAGAAGGAGCGGCAATCATTGCAACGCAGACCCTTGTAGGGCTCCGAACGTGCCACTCGAAGCTTTTCCTCAGCTGGACAGGCCGGTAGGGGTTAATCAGCTTCCTGACCCGACCGCTGTTTCTCTCGAAGCGGCGGGTTTCGAGAGGTAGGGTTATATCGAAACGCGATATTCTCGTATTTCGATAGATTCTGGGACCATGAGCAAGGCTGTCTCCGATCGATTCGTGAAAAGCTTCCTCGACCTGTTCGTTCTCGACTTGCTCGACGATGGCCCGAAGCATGGTTATGAGATAATGCGCGAGCTGAAGAACAGAACCGGCGCCAGAATCGGAGCCGGGACCCTATATCCACTCCTCTACGAGTTGGAGGACCAGAAACTAGTTGCAGGGGAATGGAATTCTCCAAACCGACGGAGCAGAAGGATTTACAAGATTACGGAGCCGGGGACGAAGCACAAGAAGCAAGGCTTCAAGAGCATAGGACTCCTCGTCCAGCCTTCAAGCACAACCCCTCGTTCCTAACCGGTCCAAAACCTGTCCAGAAGCTCTTCATCTCAGCGGCGCAGACCGCCGATACAGCGATGCTGTGCGGATCTCCCCTAGATCTGTGGTCACACTGGTCGGAAGCTGCGCAGACCGACCGCGTCTACTTGGCCTGGGGACGGCTGGCATTCTCAGCCGCGCGCGCTTTCACAATGCGTGTCACCAGTCCAGAGGGCAGAGGTCGATCGGGCGTGAAGCGGAGGGTCCCCTTCCCAGTCTCGAACGGCTTCAATTCGGCGGAAAACTGGCGACGGACCTTGGCACTTGCTATGAAGAAGCTGCAATGATCCTTAAACGCGCCATAATAGACGAGCATCCCGTTGTCTCGAAACGCGGGCATCTTGTAGCTGATAATCTCCTCTGCTCCGGGTGCAGCGGCCTTGATGGTCCTCCGTAGCTGTTGTAAGGTGGCCCGGAATCTGGGTGGGACGCGCGCCAGGTAGTCGTCTACCTTCTTCGGAGAAGCGTTCTGTTGGGGAGCCATGAAAATCGACGGGTCGGAGGGTTCTGATGGCTCCTTTACCTTATGGTGTCGGCTAGACGATTGATCTCTCTCGGTTCGCCTATAATCGCCTCGCAGAACTTGTCGCCCTTCCCCTGACAGGAGACCTCTATCGACTCACAGCTACTCCTGAGAATCGCTGCGACGGCTCCCGTGAGGATTCCACGTCCAAAATGGCAGACGTGTGTTTTGCCCGTCCTGTTTCTAACTGAAACCCCGTTCTTCCATCTTATCCTGGTAGACTTCTTAGAGAAATCGAAATCTACGACATCTATTTTTCCCCAGCCGCTCATGGTCCCGAGGACATCTGCAACGCGCTGAATCTCTTGGGCGGTCTTGATTCCGAGACCTGCCTTTTGGGCTAGTTGAATGAACTTGGAGCCTCCTTCTCTGCCAATCTCGTATTCGAAACTGGTAGCCGTAACCGATCCGAGGCTCTCAGTCAACCTATCTTCTATAGAGTGGATCAGCTTGACAGGTATGAGGAGGAACCTCTCACCATACGCGTTCAGAGTCCCTTTCTTCTGGTCGAGAATTAGATCTTTGACAGCGATTGCACTCTTTTTCTGAGCCTTCGTCTTCATCGAGAGATCCGTGTTCGAGTGTTCAAAGACTGCTACTAATAGTCTAACTTTGTAGACGATCGGACCTTTGAGAGAAGGTCTTCTGAAGCTTGTCGCTAACTGGCGACGGAGGCAGATTCGCTGGTCTGCTCCCTCGAAAAATAGCCCCGGAGTCTTGTAATGATTCTGTTGCGCAGAGTATCCTTTCGTCCCAACAGACGGTTCTCCCAGTCGATGCCCACCAAGAAGTAAGCAATGGGAATCAGGAGTGCAACCGAGAGAATGCTGGTGTAGGTACCTGCTCCAAAAGACTGAACGATCGACTCGCCAAGTTGCCGAGCAAAGTAGAGAACGGTCAATATCCAGATGAATTTACCAGTGTAAAGGGAGAGGAGGGTCTTGGGCAGACTGTACCGAATCATGCCAAGAGGAATGAAGGCTGTGTCCACGAGTGGAGAAGCTGCGAAGACCAAGCCGACGAGAAACGTGCTTCCTCCAAGAAATTTGCGGAGGGAATCGAATCTCTCTGTCTTACCGATAGCTCGTCTCGATCCATAGCCCAGCGCGTAGCTCGCAAGCTTTCCAATGCAAGCCCCCAGCGCAGTTATTGATGCAATTTCGACGATTCCAAGTCCTTGAAAGGAGGATCCGGGGCTTGCTACAAGTCCCACTATTATGAGAAGCGATGGGGTCGGAACAAAGGGGAGAATGTTCCCTACGAGTCCGAGTATGAAGACGAGGAGCAGTGGGTTGCCGGAGAATAGCGTTACAATCCAGTTGATCCAGTCCACAAGGAAGAACATGATGACAGTAGCATCTTTTAGCCCAGCTCATGTTAGAAAAGCTATCTGAACTTGTCAAGGATGTACGGTGGCACGGCGTAGGCTTCAAAAACAAGGTTCCGAACCTGGCGGCAGAGTTTGATGCAGAAGGACGTCTACTCGAAGAAGATAACCTCAGAGGAGGAGCAGAAGCGCTTTGTGCTGATCTTGAAAGACCGTCTCTCGTTCTTCCCACTCGACGGGAAGGCATTTCGGCTAATCCACAACGGGCAGCCAAAGAAGGCGAGAGTCGAGTCATATCCATGCACTTGCAGAGGACCCGACCAGCCCCATTCCCACTACTTCGTCCGGACACCGGGTCTCAGAGCAGGGGACAGAGTCATCATTCAGAGAGATGTGAAAGGAGCTCCTCGCTACTTCCTCCAGGTCAAGCATCACCCCCGCAGAGCCTAGCTCATTAATCAGCCTCCACAATCCGCGAACTGGTCGCATCATGGTGAATATCCAGCTTCTCGGCGGGGTCGGAGAGATTGGCGGAAACAAGTTTCTCATACGAGACGGAGACTCCAAGCTACTGCTAGACTTCGGAATGAGCCTCGGACTACGAGGCCGGTTCTTCTCCGAGCCCTTCCTCGCCCCGAGGGACGGGCAAGGACTCATCTCTCTCCTCAGCCACTCACATATCGACCATGCTATGTGCATCTCACTCTTGAACCGGAAGATTCCTGTTTACTGCGGCGAGACCACACTCGCGATCCTACGAACACTCTCGGAGATGCGACAGAAAGGATTCGAGAATGATCTCGATGGGCTAGACTTCAGAACTTTCAGGACCGGGGACAAGATCAGCCTTGGAAACATTCAGTTGGAACCGATACATGTGGACCACAGCGTGCCGGGATCCTACGGGTTCCTGGTTCACACCTCGAGCGGAACCATTGCCTATAGCGGGGACTTTCGAGCTCACGGCTCGAAATCGACACTAACTACCGACTTTGTTGACAACGCCAAGAAATCGCCCCATGAAATCTTTCTCTGCGAAGGAACAAACCTCGTAAGAGGAGACCTCCGGACAGAACAAGAAGTCCTCGAGAAATCAGAACATGTTATCAGAAAGACCACGGGACTAGTTCTAGCCAGCTTCTCGTCGGCAGACATTGACAGGCTTAGAACGTTCCATGAGATCGCCGAGAAGAGCGATAGGATCCTAGCATTGTCAATGAAGCAGGCGTATCTTCTCCGGTCCCTATCCAAGGACAAACACTTGGAGGTTCCCGATGTTCTGAAGGATCCTCACATCACGGTCTATCAACGGACAAAGAAGACTTACTATCACTGGGAGAAAGACATCCTCGGACAAGCCAGCGTGAAGACGTCAAAGGATATTCGCGAGATGCAGGACAAAGTGATCCTTGCCTCAAGCTCCTACGACATGAACGAGGTCCTGGATATCCAACCGGGTCCAGGCGGTGCTTTCATCAACAGCAGCTCCGAACCGTTCAATGAGGAGATGGAGATTGACCATGAACGGTTCATCAACTGGCTAAACCATTTTGGGCTTCCAATGTACCAGATACACAGCTCGGGCCACATGATGCCCACAGAACTCCGAGAAACAATCGGACAGATCCAACCCAAGCGACTGGTTCCGATCCACACCGAACAGCCCGAACTCTACAGGCTATTCGTAAAGGATTTGACCAAGGTCGAGCTGGGAACCAAAGGCTCAACCGTCGAACTATAACACTTCACTCCACAACTGTTTTAGTTCTTGGATGAACATTAAGCCAGAGAATTCCATCTAAGCTGAGAGTTAATGAAGAACTTGGAAACTACGACGAAAACAGAGCCAGTTGTTCTCAAGGATGGGCGGAGAGTCGGGATTCGACTCTACCGTCCGGCCGATAAGGAGGGACTGATTTCGATGTACGCTGGCCTGTCGCAGGAGGCCCTTCGGTGGAGTATGCCCCCATACAACCGTCAGAGGATTGAACGTTGGACCTCCAATTTGGAAAACACGATAGCGCTGATCGCGCACGATAAGAATAGAATTGTGGGACATCTACAAATATCCATCGGGACTAGCCCAAGATTTCGAGAAATGGGCGATCTGTTCGTCTACATCCATCAGGAGTATCAGAATGTGGGATTAGGAGCGGCGCTAATGAGTCAGGCTATTGCCTTGGCTCGCGAACGACGACTGCATAGAGTCGAACTTACGGTCGTAGCGGATAATCACCGTGCCATCCGCCTGTATGAGAAGGTCGGATTTCAGCGGGAGGGTTTGAAGAGAGAGAACTATCTGGGAGAAGATGGGAAGTACCATGATGAAATAATAATGGGTATTCTCCTATGATTCCTGCACGGAGCGAAGGTTTGAAGCTGATCCGAGCCCGTTTTGAGTCTATTCTCCGGGTTTTGGCCTTGCCCGCGAGTTAGACGATTACTCGCCCAAGGAGACGTGTGCTTGTTCGATAGTGCGGGACCGGAGTCGCTAGTTGTGGCGACGCTGTCTCTGAGCGTGGGCCTTTCCATGCTTCCTTCGAGCCTTGGCCCGCTCCTCCTCGATGGTAACAAGGAGAGTGTCGCCTCTCTCGAGGCCAAGTTGCTGCAGATACGACCTGGGAACGACTAGTCTGACCTTGTTGGCTTCGTCGATCATCTTTACTTCTAACACACTGCTCATAGAATAGCTTCTGCTATCCGGCGGTATAAGAACTGTGGATTTGTAGAGTTGCATAAGAGCCCGAGATCTAGTAGAGGGTTGTCATTGGAAGCGTCGATACTCAGAGGAGGTAAAATGGTAGTGAAGTTACCTTGCGGAGTAGAAATGGTAGAAAGCGGAAAGCTACTCTGATGGCTTTGACCCGAAGTACAAGCCGCGCCCCATAAGCCCCTCGCGGTCATGCCTAACCTCTAATCCAGCGTCCTTGAAGGCATTCCGATACTCTCTATCGGGAAAGAGCCCGAGCTCAAGACGTTCCACGAAGTATTCAATCCCTCCAGGCGAAGCCACGAGATGATGTTCGTCGTTGATTGAAAGTCCGCGTCTGCGTTTGCCGATACTCATGCGGGCGAGTTTCAGATCGGGCTGATCCACAAAGTTGGCCGAAATGTGTCTTACGATCCACTGATCAGGTGTGATCCATGGTTCAAGCACCAGTAATCCTCTGGGCTCGAGGTGTTGAGACATTCTTTCTACCGCCTTTCGTAGCCTCGTCTTGGTTTTGACGTGTCCGATGGCACTGAAGAGGCATGTGATAACCGCGAATCGTTTCCTCAGAATGAAGCTACACATGTCTCCCCAGTGGAAGGTTATTCTCGGATGCTTCTTTTTCGCCTGTTTCAGCATCGTGAGGTTGATGTCGAGGCCTTCGACATCATACCACTGCTTGAGATATTTCAGATGGTTTCCGGTTCCACAGGCTACATCGAGTAGCGTATTGCCCGTTGCCTTCTTGTAACGTTCTATGAACTGGTGGAGCTTGTTGCTTTCCTTCTCGTAGTTCTTCCGGCTATAGATCGCGTCGTAATAGACGGCGGATCTTCCGTACAATGTCGAGGAACATCACAGCTACGAGGTTGACTGCTCGCAGAATCTATTGGTGAAGAGGCAAGACAAGAGCTTCTTCAGGTCTCAGAAGGCCGATCGTAATGAGTTGCGTAACAACTTCCAGAACCTGGTTTCGAATCTCGGTAGGCGCTAGTTTCTTCTCTCCGGCAATGTCGACAATGACCTCCTCCAAAGTCTTCTCTCCGTTGCTTCTCTCCCAGAGATTCGCGATGTCATCGCTTCCTAAATAGCGAGCATTGGCCTCGTTGATCAGAACGATTTTCCCGTCCGGGGTCTTGGCAATGTGTCCCTTCTTCTTCGGCTTGAAGGTCGCGGGGTTGAACTCGATTGTGACTGGTTCCTCTCCAGCCTCTAGCCGTTTCCTGGCTTCGGGATTCATCTTGTCGGGAGTCCACGGTGGGTCCCAGACAATCTCGACTTCTGCTTTCTTCACCCCGGGTATCTTCTCGATTTCCGTCTGTACCTGGTGCATGAGGTAGGCGTGGGCTGGGCAACCCATGGTGGTAAGTGTCATCCGGACTTTGACACTGTCCTCGTCTATCGCGACATTGTATACCAGCCCGAGGTCTACGATGTTGACTGGTATCTCGGGGTCGTAGCAGTTGCGGAGGGCGTTCATCACGCCATCCACCGTGAGAGAGTCAGCCATCAAATACCGACCTTGATCGTATTTGCAGCTTGGGACTAATAGATATGTCCTAACCCTTGGCCCTGAGACTGTCCACAGATTCTATGAGCTCGACCCGATTTGGCCTAGTGAGTCATTTTCGCCAGTTGGCTCGTGTTCTGATCGGGTTTTCTTGCGCTCATCCGGGTCAATGCCAGTTTCTCCTCTTCCAGCTTGACCTCTCTCACCCTTGAAGGAGTCTGCCGTCTTCGCGGTTGCTGGAGGCTCATGTTCAACGCACCATTTTGTGAGAGCCGCCTCTGCAGCCTTGCTAATCGATCCTCGGTCATAGCCATAGATGCTCATGGCTACCCGCCTGAACTTCTCGTTCAAGCTGTCTGAAAGGTAGACCTTCAACTCTGCCATATCGCTTGGACCTTTCCTCCCTTGCCACTAAAGGGACGACGCCTAACTGGATAGTGTAACAGGAGTTGACCTTGGAGTAGTTCCGTCACGTGTAATTCCTGACGAGCCTCCATAGCCTATGGAAAAGTGTTCGTGATGTCAAGGCAGTCAAGCATGATGGACAATTTCCGACCCATAATGCCTCCACTCATACGACTCCTCGCAGGAATCATCGTACTCATTGTCATACAAGCAACAGTCCTCGGCTTCCCAGGCATAACCCAGTTCATTCCAGGCACAAGCCTAACCATTGCCAGCATGATACTCTTCACACTCGGGCTAGTCGTAGCAGGCATCGTCCTCAAGTTCGGCACACAACTCGCCGAATCCCTAGGCGATGCATACAAGCGCTACCGGACATGGACACCACTACTCGCCTACCTGTTCCAGATCACCGCCCTATTCATACTCTACACGGTCTCCAAGCCAGTCACCAGCAGCTTCTTTGCAAGCGTCCCCTGGGCCTATCCATTGCTATTCCTGCTCATAGCTCTAGCACCAACCATCAAGGTCGTCCTCAGGTTAGTCAACGGCCTTGAAGGTCGAAACGCTCCAAGACGCCTCCAGACCAACTAGCGTCCGCTGACAAATAGCTAGAATTGTACAGTTTATGCCCAGCCGGGTCGGATGATAGGATAAACCCCCGTTTTTGATGTCGTCACGATTTCTCCGAGAACTAAGCGCCCGGGCATTTGCACAGGTCATTGAGTCCAAGCTTGATGAGGATAATCGCAACTATCATGGCAGTAGCAATCGGGACACCTACGGCGCTGGAGACAAGCGGAGCGACTGCGTTGGCCAGAGCTTGAAAGTTGACATATTGATTCCTCTTGTCGCAGTAGTGCCAGTCGACACATATCTTTGTCCTCAGCTTATCTAAGGAGCCTGAGACAAAGGCTCTTCCGCGCTGTGTTGCGACCTGCTTTGTAACTACGGCGGTCCCTGGATACTCGGGGGAAACAAGAGAACGTCCCAGTACCTCGTAGAGATCATCGATATTTTTCGAGTGAAGTTGCTCGAAATTGGGTGATGACATATCGACTGCTCTTGGGCGGGGATTTTGTGCCATAATTAGGTTCCTAGTTGAGACGAGTCGAGACCGCAGGGACGAGAAATCTGGGACTCGACGCACTCGATCATTGCTCTAAATATGCCATGCACTGACGCACGAAACAGAGTTGGGATGGTTCTTTGAAAGGGTCCGACTTGCTCGTAGAGTGTCTTGAGAACGAGAAGGTTGAATTCGTCTTCCAAGTTCCTGGCGAAGAGACCCTCGCCCTTACCGATTCTCTTGGCCGATCGAAGAGAATCAAAATCATCACCGTCCGTCACGAGCAGGCTGCAGCGTTCATGGCCGGAGTCTACGGACGGTTGACCGGTCGGCCTGGGGTCTGTGCCGCGACGCTGGGACCCGGCGCGACAAACCTCGCCACGGGAATAGCAGATGCAAACGTAGACAGGGCACCCCTGTTGGCATTGACCGGGCAGGCCGCCCTGGAGCACTTTCACAAGGAGTATCACCAGTATGTTGACGTGGTGAGCATTCTTAGGCCCATCACGAAGTGGAATACACGGTTGTACAAGGCGGATACGATCCCGGAAGCGATCACGAAGGCGTTCAGGACAGCTGAGGCCGAAAAGCCGGGATCTTGCCATCTGGAGATCCCAGAGGACATCGCCGATCAAGCATCGCGCGCGACCCCTATTCCGAGGATCGCCGGCCCTGAACAGCCTCGTCCCACCACGAGCCAGATAGAACAAGCGGCTCAGCTCCTAAACAAATCCAAGGCTCCTCTGATTCTAGCCGGCAACGGAATAATCCGCGCGAGAGCCACGGGACCTTTCCGAAAGTTTCTCGTCGAAGCGAAGATTCCCGTAGCCCACACGTTCATGGGCAAAGGCGCACTCCCGGACAATGATCCTCTAAGCCTCTACGCGATCGGTCTCCCCTCACAGGAGATTGTAAGCAAGGCCTTCGAACTTGCAGACCTCATCATTGCAATAGGCTACGACCTGGTCGAATATGCTCCATCGATTTGGAATCCTCACAATGACAAAACCATAATCCATGTGGACAGTACGAACGCTGAGGTGGACATGAATTATCAGCCGAGCATTCAGCTGGTTGGCCACATAGGCGAGACACTCACAATTCTCACTGGCCAGATCAAGGCGCGCTCAACCAACTTTGCCAAGTCAGTAAGGGATAGCATACTCGCTGAAGCCTCAGCAAGATCAGAAGACGAGGCTTACCCGTTAAAGCCCCAGAGGATTCTTCACGACCTCCGCGAGGCAATGAATCACGAGGATATCGTCGTGAGCAAGCATGGGCATCGGAATCCCAGGCGCAATAGCCGCGAAACTGGTCCACTCGCAACGCCGAGTTGTCGCCGCTTGCGGCGACGGTGGATTCCTGATGACAGCACATGAGCTGGAGACCGCGCACCGCCTCGGAGTTAACCTCGTAGCTGTTGTCTTTCATGATAACGCGTATGGGTCTATCAAGAGGAAGCAGCTGGCTCGTTTCGGCAGAACCTCAGGAGTTGACTTTGGCAACCCGGACTTTGTGAAGCTGGCAGAAGCCTTCGGCGTCCAAGGATATCATACTCAAAGAGCGTCAGAGTTTCTCCCACTGTTGGAGTCTGCGCTTGAACAGCGAGAGACTTCTGTGATAGATGTGCCCGTTGACTATTCCTGAAGACGATCTCCAGCATTTGGCGCGAGGCTGGAAACTATGATTTGCCCTTGATTCCCAGTTTGCGTAGAATCACCCAATACGATAATGCTCCCAGGACTGCTAGTGGTAGCGATGTGGCGAACAG
>VBBG01000104.1:0-19351 GCA_005882905.1 Candidatus Bathyarchaeota archaeon
TAAAAACGCGACTAGGTGGCGTTATTCAATGTTCGGCGATTGTGGTGTAGGTCCTTCAGTTTCAGAATGCGATCGGTCGTAGTTCCGGTTGTTTGCCCGTAGCTTCTTGGTTGATGTGTTCGTATTTGGCCTTGACTAAGTCCATGAACGGCGCGAGGTCTTTCAGGTTTCGAAGGGTGAACGCGGCCCAGGTGCGCTTGTTAACTCGGTCCCTCAGCCTCCAATCTAGGGACTGGTCCTCAACTATCCTGTTTCTAGCGCGCTGGTCTGCGTGGAATGTCGCATTGATCTCCTCCCCTCTTGCGTGAACGTGGAAGAGCAGTCTGTTTTCATAGTAGAATGCGGGGGTAGGTTCTCGACTCTCCTTCTCGTACTGCACCTTCATCGTCACGCCCCTCAATTGCCTCATACGCGTTCTGAGAGATTGAAAGAGCGTCCACGTCTGAGGTTGCACTCTGTCTGCTACGAACGACAAATCCGTCGTTTCCATTCGAGACATCGTCGGAGCCGGTGTAGCGCTTATCTACTAAAAAAGGTAAACGGTCTGCCCAAAAGCTAGCAAGACGATGTATCGCGAACCATCATATCGACTTCGGCTGTCCGGTGAATGAAGGCATGCAAACGTTCGTGTCAATGACGAACAGGGAACCAATATTGAGCTTTGGCGGAGGCTGCTAGTCCATGCTGCAGCTGGACGAATAGCCGCAGCTTCTATATGTGCCTCGAGGGTCAAGCTCTCGGTTGCAGATTGGACAATACTTCTCGAGTCGAGTCATTGAGCTCTGATCATATTGTGCTGAGAGTAGATGATTCTGGCATAATCGGGTGGCTAGACGTTCAGACCTCTCTTCAAATCTTCTCTTGGTTTGTACTCTAACATCATTCGCGACCCTTGTTCTGCGGCCTGCTCGCTACTGCTCCTTGCGGTTATGGTGACTGGGGTAAATCCACTTGAGATGGCATAGCTGATGGAGTCGTCTCCCTTCTGGGTACAATGCACCAAGAGCTTGTAGAGCGGTTCTCTGTGAGTGAAGACCATCTTGGTCGATTCTACGCCAACTACTATTGCGGGAGAGCTGCATTTGGAGCAGGTCAGACCTTCATGTCGAGCTATCTTTAGCCCGCAGTCGGGACACCAGATGTCCTCGTCTCTCCGAGCTATGAAGATTGATTGCCAAACGCCCAAGTGTTTCTTCGGGCTGCACTGTTGCCAGTCAGGGATTGTTAGTCTGATCGATTTGAAAGCCCATGGGGCCTCTTCTTTCCATCGAGAGATGTAGTCTGCCTTCTGCTCACAGTCCTGGTGAAAATATGTCCTCTTACCCTCTTGACTGAAAGCTGCGAGGACAAGTTCGTCTCTGTGTATGATTCTTCCGCACGCAGCACAGTCGACCATTTCGATTCAATATGAAACCGTCTCCGGGCAATATCAGGCGAGTGTTACTTTGAGGCTATTCTAGAAGTCGACCAGTTCGAGAAACTTCATCGCGTCCAATAATCCCTCCGCGTAGGCGATACAGATGAGAGATGTTACTGGTTTCCGTTTTTCTGCATAATGCCGAGCGTCCTTCGTGTATCCTCGGACAAGCTCTAGCATGTACTGAACTTGTGATTCCACGATTGTTCTTGGAGTTTTCTTGAGCTTCAACCGTTTCAATGCGGCTGAGGTCGACTCTAGATATTTCGCAGTTCTATCTGACGCGCTCTCTTTCAACTATTCTCACGCAGGTCTGAATCCTGTGCGTCGCAGATGATCCTCAGCGCCTCGGTTTCCATAAAGTGGAGCTTCCCGACAACCACAATCGACTGGGGAGGGCCGCCGAAGTCCTCGTTGATGAGGAGCCCTATTCTGGACGCTTTGACCCTCTCGTCGCGAGCGCCTATTCTAGCAACTCCAACAGCAAGGCGGCTTTCGAGGCTGGGGTTCGCAGATGTGATCTTGGTGAGCGCTTCAGCTATGGTCAATTGTTTGTTCTGATCTGCTTTGACGTCGAGGAGGAGCAGAGTGTGTAAGCCTCGACCGTGGTTGTCGGAGATTGTCTCGAGAACCGAGGCGGGAAGAGGCGGGTCGTAGGGGATGGTGACTGTCTTGCTGAACTTGTAGCTTTGGAGTCCCGTTGCGCCACAGACTGCCGATATTATCGAGGGACCGTGGATTATTCGGGATCCGATTCCTGTCTTGGACAATGAGAGTCTCAATGAGATGTGCGTTGTGGCGATCATGGGGTCGCCGGGCACTAGGAAGGCCACGCTGTCTTCTTTGGCTGATCTTATCAGTTCTCGGCCTCCTTCCTCCTCCAGCTGAGTCCTGTTGAGCACGTGGATCTTCTTGCCGATGAGCTTCTCCAAGCGCTTCATATCGAGAGCCGGCATCGGGTTGGTGTAGAATTCTGCAAATACTCTGTCTGCGCGTCGGGCCTCCTCTAGGCCCTCCAGGGTGAGGCCTTTCTCGTCATTCAACCCGAGTCCTATGAATGCGAACGAGTCCATAGTGCACTTGGAAACGGTTCAGGGCTAAATCTGCTTCTCAGGGTTCGGGGTCAGCGTTGAGTTGTCGGCGATCCTCTGCCGGCCTGGGCTTCAGGTCTTCTAAGGGTCGACTTGGCGTGTGCCAAACCCTCGCGCATTCTTAGAAAGCTGACGAGCTGTCTTTTCATTAGTCCGAATCGCGATACTCGGAAGACGAGACCTCTGGTGCGGTCGATTTCGAACGCGACTGAACTTGAAGATATTGTCCTCCTCTCCATTTTGACCACTGATAGAAACCTATGAGCCCTCCCCCGACCTCTGATGATGCTGAGTTCTATGACGCCATCCACCATCGTCTTCAGCTTGGCCGCTGACTCGTCGGGGATGGCTCCTTTGGATGCGGTTAGTATGAACAAGCCTCCGGTTTTCTTTACCTTAGCTCCGAGGGTTTGGATGAAGTTGATGGCCTGTTTCTCCTCGACCCCGTTGAATATTGGTGTTAGCGAATCGAGTACGACAGTGACGGGCGCGCCTTTTGCTCTGCCGATAAACGCGGTTACCTGTATGTTCAGCTCAGTAAGGTCCGAGGGGTCCTTTATCGCCCCCTCTCCTTGCCCAGCTAGGCTGGAATAACAGTCGATAATCTTTAGGCGGCCTTTGCGTAGGTGGGAGACTATGTCCCATCCGAATTCGTTCATTCGAGCTTGAACATCTTCGGGAAAAGCGTCGTAGGACAGTAGGGCGCAGAGCTTGCCAGAGTCCAACTCCTCATGTAGCAACTGGTAGGAGAGTATTGTTTTCCCGCTTCCGGCGTCTCCCAGCAATAGTATGCTTGATCCTCTCGGGAGAGGCCCTCCCATCAACTGGTCGAGGTGTTGGAAGCCTTCGAGATACATGTCGAATCGCTTGACGGTGACGACTCCCCCGAGAACGGCCACTATGCCCGCAACCACGAAGGGCCAGTAGCTGAGGGGCGAGGTTGCAATCTGTAGTGGGACGGAGGTGGAGAGGCCAGGGCCTGTGTTTCCGAATCCATCGTTGATACTGTTCGCGGACATTCCGACAGTCCAAGTGCCACCTGGGTCGAAGGCTGAAACCGGATAGCCCGTGCCTGTATAGAATCCGCGGCGGAAGGAGTCATAAGCTGCGGTGAGATTTGCGACCACTGTTCCAGAGGGGTTTCTCACTTGGAGTGCATACTGGCCTGAGCTTAGGTAGTTGTTAGTGCCGTAAGAGTACCGTATCACGAAGGAGGCGTAGATAGTGTCGCCGGCCGAGAAGCTCGTTGAAGGGTGTCCCTGCGAGTTGTAGGTTATGAGTGAGTCGACGATCAGGTCGTTCTTCGTAACGGTAACATTGACCGGTGTGCTCTTTCCCGAGTTGCCTATGCTATCGCTAGCCTGGACAATGATAATCCATGTTCCTGTCGGATCTGCGCTTGAGACTTGATAATTGTAAGAGTAGGACCCCGGGCTTGTTTGGAGAAGGAGAATCTGTCCATTTCCAGGTGTGTTCGCGTAGACGATAGCTCCATTGTCCGGACCACTGAGAGCCGAGACAGTAGCGCTGATCCCAATGGTTTGTAACCTCTGTACAATGGTTCCACCCACTGGCTGCGAAAGGACCACGGTCAGCTTCGAGCTAACAGTAAACTGGCCGCTCTGAACTTGGCTATTGGGGCTTGGCGATGTCTGGTTGACGTACACGTCGTAGACGCCTCCCACATCAGTGGCCACTGTCCCGTTCAAAGCAGTGAAGGAGGGATCGGGATAGTTGACAGATACGCTTCCCGCTCCCGCATTGTTCGTCGTGATAACCTTGGTTGCAAGAGCGGATCCAGTTCCATTTGGCTTCACAACATCAAAGAGGACAGTGTACGCCGAATTCCTGGTCGCCCCCGATAGAGTCAGGGTGAATGTCATGCCAGTGCCGAGGCTGACAGGAACGTTTGGACTGATCGAAAGTGAGTACGAGGCTGCTCCAGAGACTAGGGGCGCCTGCGCGAGGATCAGAGTCAGTGCTAAGGCAACCAGAGGGGTGACTGTGCGTAGCCTCATCATCTAGTGTCGACGGCCGATACTATTCTCGAGGGTTGGGTGCGAACGGTGCCGCGGAAGGCTTGTGTTACCGAGAGAGAATTGGGACAGGAACAATCCCCGAGCGTCAATCTCCGAAGCTTGTGGCTGTGGATAATCAGCGCATCAGGCGGACCGACAATCTTTATTAGAAATCCGGGGCTCGCGGGCTCTCGGCGGGTCCCTTGGGCCCGTAAACCGGACCATTCGGGGTCCGGTCGGGCGGCTCAGCCAGGTAGAGCAGCAGGCTCCAGAAGGCTGAAGCTCTTAACCTGAAGAGCGAGTCTGATGAGGGCTCGTTCGGGGAGTGGTCGAGGGTTCAAATCCCTCCGGGCCCGCCACAACATTAGTTCTCGAAGTCCGATGTGCTCATCGAAGACAAGGTCTTTCTGATAGATTGTAGCTGTTTGGAGTGGTCATTGCCGATTCAGGGAAGCGTGAAGCGTAAGCCCAAAGGCGGTACAGGCCAGCCAGCCTGTACCAAACACGGACCCTACTCCGGACCTTACTGTCCGCAGTGCTATGAGAAGGCGATGGGAGGCACCGGCGGGGATCGACGAAACGATTCCTCGATGGAGTGAGACGAAGGAGGCAATTGATTCGGTCGAGAGATCGACATGAGCCAGAGTGCCGAAAACGAGATTACAGCATTTCGCGGGGAGAAAGATGCCTACTTCCGAGATGATCCTGATTCTCCCATCTCGGCGGATAAGCGCGCCAACTTCAAAGGTCTGAACTATTATTCGCCGGACCCAACCTACAGAGTCAAGGCTAGACTTGACAGGTATGATCGGCCGGAGCCCACAATGGTGGTAACAAGCAAGGGAACCAAACAAGCCTACATGAAGCATGGAACCTTCACATTCCAGCTTCAAGGCGCTAAGTTGAGATTGTTTGTTTACAAGTCAGCTGAGGATCCCTTCGCCCGGTCGCTGTTCATACCATTCTCAGACGAGACTTCAGGCTCCGAGACATACAAGGCCGGCACGTATCTCGACCTTGAAGAGCAGGGAGGAGATGATTACGAGCTGGACCTTAACTTAGCTACAATCCATACTGCGCATACAACGATCAGTACACGTGTCCCATCCCGCCAAGAGAAAATAAGCTACCCATCAAGATTCTCGCAGGAGAGAAGAACTACAAGTAGGAGAATTCTAGGATATGAAGTCGACAGCAACGATGGTCAAGATTCCCGACCACTCGGGGGACTTTGAGACTCTGGAGAGAATGGAGTGGGCATTCTCCAAAGGTGAGGTGGCTTACTTCAAGAAAGTTCTCGATGATAGGCCCAGCATTGTTCTGAGAATCCATGCGGTGTGCATGTTAGCCGATATGAAGAGTGAGGCGGCTGTTCCTCTGCTGGCACGTGCTCTTCAAGAAGATCCTAGCCCCTTGGTGCGTCACGAGGCCGCGTTCGCCTTGGGACAGTTGGAGTTCAAATCAGCAGTACCCGCGCTGCTACGAGCAATGTCAAACGACGTTAGTGTACTCGTTAGGCATGAATCGGCTGTGGCGCTCGGGTCGATCGGTGATGAGAGGGCTCGAGATGGGTTGATCGCGAGGCTCGCCGACTCCGATGAGGACGTGAGGTTGTCGGCGGAGGTTGCGTTGGCCGATCTGGATTTTCTGAAGCGACTAAAGTCGAGGACCGAGATGATTCCGGTCTTCGAGTCTCGATAGTTGATTCCAGAAAACGAAGTGCTCCCGAAAAATCGATCTGCAAGACCGAGTGTCCGAGTGCAGCGAAAGTCGGCTCAGCGGGCAATACAGCTTCTGTCAAAGATGGGGCTAGTCGACCGAGATTTTAACCTCAAGAATGAAGAGAAAACCCTAACGGTTCCTCTGATTCGTAGCCTCCAGACCATGGAGTCCGAGTTGTTGCAACGAGAGCTTGGTGCGATTCTCGGAGAAGATGAATTCGAGCCGCGCAAGAAATCGCCGAGGACCTTGGAAGATGCACTATCCGGCAAGATTTCCCTAGAAGCGCTCAAAGACCTGCCGAAATCATTCGACATAGTCGGGGACATCTCCATTCTCGAACTCGCACCTCAACTTGGCCTGTACGAGAAGACTATAGCTCAAGCGATTCTAGAAGTTCACTCGAACGTAAAAGCAGTTTTCGCCAAGGCCGGACCCGTCTCAGGTGCCGAACGAGTAAGACCCCTACGTCACGTGGCGGGCGAGGAAAGAACCGAGACGGTGCACCGAGAGTTCGGCTGCGTTTTCAGAGTTGACCTTTCCAAGGTCTTCTTCTCTCCACGACTGTCGACAGAACATCAGCGGGTCGCTCGACAGGTCGCAGAAGGAGAACGAGTGGTCGACATGTTTGCTGGTGTTGGCCCCTTCTCGATTCTTATCGCGAAGACAGTGAAGAATGTGAACGTTGACGCGATTGACTCTAACCCAGAGGCTGCGAGGCTGATTCAAGAGAACGCCCGAACAAACAAGGTCGAATCCAAGGTCCACGTTCACCTCGGGGACGCGAGGACAGTTGCTCGACAGCTGGATGGAAGAGCTACTAGAGCAATCATGAACCACCCTTCAGCCGCCAAAGAGTTCGTCGATGCGGCCTGCGACGCATTACAGCCCTCAGGCGGAGTTGTCCACTACTACACGTTTGGCGAGGGGGAGAATTCAGAAGCACGGGCCAAAAGCGAACTTGAAAAGGCGTGCTCAGGTTATCAGGGCGCGCTAGCGGAGATTTCGATACTGACACTATTTCTCCGGTCTTTTAGCATACGTACCATTTCGCGGGGAAGATCACTCGCAGCCTTGTCCGCGTGGATCATAAGAGTCCTATCTGAGATGAACCCGCTTCTCCTGACCACCAGATCAGTCGCGTGACTAAGGGTTAGTCGAGGGTCTCCTTCTCCCTCTACCGTGAACTGGAAGCGGCCCAGTCTTAGAACGAGTCGAGCCTCTGCGCCAGGCGTTGAAAGAACCGTCCGCAGATCATCCGGTAAATCTGCGGGTCCTACCGAAGAGTTCACTGCAACGATACAGTCTCCCCTCGACGAGAGGTGCGCCTCTTTCGTTATTTCTATGGTCGAAGGGTGAGTTGAAAGAACGGACGGATGACCGTAGGCGTGGAAAGAGAAGCTCAAGACGCTAACAGTTCAACTCCAAGATTCACCCTAATATCCTTCCTCCTCTGAGTCGGCGTTTGGAGGCGAGAGTCAAGGACGACGGATTTTCAGAGAGATCGAGAGAGGATGATCCAGGGTCTTGTCCGGGAAGGGTTGCTGCGATCCCCGGGGGTCATAGAAGGTATGAGGAGGGTTCCGCGGGAATTGTTCGTTCCGGAGCATCTTCGTCCATACGCCTACAGCGATACACCTCTGCCGACAGAGCATGGTCAGACGATCAGCGCGCCACACGGCATTGAGTGCCGGGCGTTACATGGTCGCTATAACGACAATCGCGGAGCAGATCGGACCCCGAGGACACGTTTACACAATAGAGCAGGTAACTGAGCTTGTAGATTTCGCTAGGAAGAACTTGGAGCGTGCCGGATACAGCGAACGAGTCACGCTGGTCCAGGGGGACGGCTCGTTGGGATACAAAGACAGGGAGCCCTACGATAGGATACTGGTGACCGCGGCCGCTCCTAGACTTCCCGAGCCTCTCCTGGACCAACTCCGGCCCCAGGGAATACTACTTGTCCCTGTTGGAGGAAGGCTCTTCCCCCAAGAACTTGTCAAGGCGGAAAAGGGTCCCGATGGACACGTCAAAAAGTCCTCGCTGGGAGGAGTCGCTTTCGTCCCACTCATAGGAGAACACGGATTCGAAGCCTGAGACCAAGAGTTGTATGAATGCCAGTTATGCTGGAATATCCAGCTTGTCCGTCGTAACTCCAACCATTCTGCACGCCTCACATAGCTCTAGGGTGGTGGGCTCGCCGCAGGACCGGCACGCGTGCAGTTCGGAGGGAGCAACGTTCGGCTCGGCCAGTGCTCGAAGACGAGTCATCGCCCGGTAGGCGCTGAAGACGACTCCGGGATGGGCGAGCTCAAGCCTGTTCAGGACGGTTCTGAGCTCGTTCCGCAAGGCTTCCATCATGTACGGACAGGAGGCAGACTGGAATGTCAGTCCCTCTACATAGCCGTACAAAGCAACCTCCTTCTCGGGAACCTCGCAGAGCGGCTTTACACGGGGGAGGAAGCCGCCCCTCGGATCATGCAAGACCGGACTGAACCTTGCGAACCTGTCCACGTCCCCCTGAAACAGGTTCAACAAGTACGTCTGGACAACATCGTCGAGGTTGTGAGCTGTCGCGATCTTTGTCGCCCCGACCCTTCTAGCTGCGACATTGATCGCTTTCCGCCGGAAGACACCGCAGTAAGAGCAGGCGGTCAACCGATCTTTCCGCTCCCGAAGAAAATCGTCAAGCCCACTGCCATACAGCTCTTCGAAAGACACAATCTCATGGTCGACGCTAAGCTTCTTGCAATACTCCGAAGCAAGGTCCACCGCTTCTTCCCGGTAACCCGCGATCCCCTCGTCGATGGTGACTGCAGTGATCTTTGTCTGTGAGAATCTTGAAGACAGTTTCTTGAGAATCATCAGAAGCGTGAGGCTGTCCTTGCCCCCCGACACCGCAACCGCAACGTGGTCAGTGGGCGAGAACATCTTCCAGTGACCGATCGTACGGCGAACTCGACGCTCTACAGAGTCCCTGAAACATGTCTTGCATAGACTCGTCCCCTCATTCTCTCGTCTGTAGAAGGGAAGGCGCCGATGGCAGCTGCTACAACTGCTCCCTTCCAAGAACAAATCTACCTGGGGAAGACTGTTCCAAATAGAACAAAGGATAGGATCAGATTTGAAAGGAGGAGTCCAAGAGAGACAACACTCGCAATGGTTCTGAATGGCCGAGTATGCTTGATACCTAAAACTCCCAGCAATGTGTCAAAATATCTGTCGCCATCAAACGGAATCATCGGAAGCATATTGATCAGAGCCACGTTGGGCAGGATTATTACTAGCCAGTAGAAGACGCCGTAGTACAGCTGGTACTGCGACTGGAGGGAGAGAAAATCGTATCTGAGAGGAACATAGTCTCGGTTGTAGATTCCGAGAATGGCCCGGCTCGAGTTGGTATCAGATCTCCCCGTCGTAACGTTGAACACCTGGCCATCATTGAGTCGGACCTGAACGAGTGAGCCGGGATTTACCTTGTACATGTAGTTTGCAACGTCCTGTATTTGTGTGACGGTTGTCGCGTTGAGCCCGGTAATAACTGACCATTGCGGGAGTTGAGCCTCGGCTGCCGGGCTCCCGGGGGTGAATCCCGTAACCAGGACTCCCGCGGGCGCTGTCTGAAAGAGGGCGAACAAGAGAAGGAGCACCACGCCGAATGTTACTCCGTTTGTAAAGGAGCCGGCGGCGAACACTCTCAGCTTCGTGAGAGCTTTGCGTTTTGCCAGGTCTTCCTCGTCTATTTCCACGAAGCCCCCCGGGAGGAATACTGCCATGAATACTCCCGAAGACTTGATTGGAACCTTGTCGAGGACGCTTGCTATCCCGTGTGCAGCCTCGTGAGGTATCAGGAGAACTGCGATCGCAAAGAGAATGTAGGGAAAGATGTCCCATCCTAACGTCAGGCCCGGTACAGGTACGATAAGGATTGTAGGTCCCGCTTGAGAGCTGCGATAAAGTAGCGCGATCGCGTTCCGTATTATCGCGTATAGAATGAAGACGATGAAACCTACACCTAAGACCGCTCCTATGTCAAAATATATCGTCCACGCTCTTCGGAATCTGCCTCCAATCCTCTCGAGTACCTTGTTGAAAGCGACCGTCTTCAGCATGAGGTAGTATGGTTTGGCAATTATGCCATGCTTGTCGGTCTTCAAAAGAACGGCTATGCCAATTATGGCAAACCAGACAACAAGATACTCCAGTAACGGTATGTACGGGTCGAACAGAGAGCTCAACAGAATTCTCTCAATCTTGGTTTGCGAGCGAACCGGTCAGCTTTCATATTACTCTTTCAATCCGCGTTCCATCATCCAGAATTGCAGCATCTACAGTCGGTGTAGGTCAAAGAGTTCCTCGGAACAGATCTTCCTCGCTTGACACCCCGAGATTCCTGCTAGATGCTCTTTTCTGGAACGTTACCCTCTTCAAGCCTCGGACAATCGCTACAGGGCTCGCCTCTCGACCTTGGCCCATGACTAGCTCGGCCGCGGAGGCCAGCTCGTCTGCGAGGGCGACGTTCTTGAATCGGAGCGTGTAGCCGAATAGGTCCTTCTTACCTCGATAGTCGACGAGGGGGCTCAGACCTGCTATTCCTATGCACTCCTCGATCTGTCCTCGCCGGAAGGGCCTGCTTCGAGTATCGCAGATTACGATCCCCACCTGTTTTCTGGTCAATTTTCGGATTCTCCCTGAAAGTAGCCGAGCGGATCTGTCGGGGTCCTGGGGGAGAAGCGCGTACATGCTGTCCCCTTTGACATTGGACTTGTCGATGCCCCCGTTGAGGCAGGTCGCCCCAGTCCGGGTTGTCACGATAAAGGCTTCTCCGTCCGCGCGCAATACCTTGGAGGATTCTCTGAGAACGATCTCGACGAACTCAGGCCTCTTCCCGGTCTTCTTCGCGATTCTAGCGGCCCTCGCTGATGGTCTGATATTGTCAATGTCTACGATTCTACCTTCAGTCTTGGAGACCGCCTTCTGCCCGACCACCAAGACATCTCGGTTCCTTATTCCCACGCCCAGCTTCTTTGCTCTCTCGACTATCAAGCCGGCGAGGTCGTCCCCCTCCTTTAGCAGGGGAAGTCCATCGAGAGGAGTTATCGCTAGCATTAGTGCACTCGAACCAGTTCGACATTCGGATGGTATTCAAACTAGGTATGGACTGTTACAATCCGAGGATATCGCTGCGTAAAGCAACTTTATATTGGAAAGACCGGACCTTTCAGTTGCAGGTTGACTCGCCGGGGAACGTCCTGTGGCCGTTGCCGAAACGACTGCTGCTTTCTCCCGTAGCAACCGATACGAGAAGAGACGAAGAACGGAGGTGGAACATGCCTATGGGTTATGAGAGGAGAGGTTATGGTGGCGGTGCGAACCGTTTTGGTCCAAAGCCTGTCGAAGAAGGCAAGGAATACGACGTTGACATCAAGGAGATCAGCAGACGCGGAGAAGGAATAGCCCGCGTTGAGGGTCTCGTTGTCTTCGTACCGAACACGAAGCCCGGGGACCATGTCAAGGTCAAGATAACTCGGGTTTCAAACCGCTTCGCATCGGGCGAAGTCATCCAATAAACCGGAAGGGAGTCTTTTTCACTCCCCGTCCATCCTTTTTCCAGTTCCAGCACGAAAGGTAGCCACGTTTTCGGCTAGCCTCCAAGAGGCTATCTCCGCCTCTTCTTGGAAATCGTGAGACGAGTCTCTCTATAGGATGGTGTATGGGGAAGGGTCATCGGTGAGGGAAGGCTTATGAAAGCTGCCGTCCACAACCCGAGAATCTTAGTGATTTAGGGCAAGTTGAAGGTACAAAAGCCGAACTGGTTCAGCCTCATCGAGCTCCGAGACTTGTTTGAGCGTCGACCTTGGTCGATGCTCTCCTGGGCGTCCGGGCTCGTGGCCACGGCCTTCATCGGCTACTATGGAATTCTCGCCTTGGGAAACCCTCCCTCAGTCATCGGGGAGCAGTTTGTACTAGCCGAATTTCCGCCAACGTCTATCTCGCCCTGGTTCTTTGCCAAGCCAATAACTTGGTTTTCTTATGCAAGCTTCCTCTACTGGGCATTTGGACTAGAATCGCAAAGGAGCCACTTTCTCAGATTCTCGGAACGGACAAGACGCTTCCTCTTCGTCGTCACAGCCGTAATAGGCTTTGGAGCCCTCTATGAGATATTCTTCAATTTCATGCTCTGGTCCGCACTCGAGGTCCTCGCAAACAACTGCGCCCTGCCACCATGCAACCCAGACCAGCTCTTCAACAGCTTTCCAAACCTTAGAAACCCACTCAGCCTGGTCTTCGCTACCAAGGTCGTGACCCTAGTATTCTCTATGGCAATGTACTCGCTCTACTTCCTACATCGGGTGGAAAAAGAGATTGAAAAACGCAATCCGACGCCAGCACCAATTTTCAGCAGACAAGAGTCGTACGGGGTCGACACTATGAGAAACATTCCCATCACGAGGTCGTACTCGTTCGCGTTCACAACCGGGGTTCGAGACCCTGTTGCGGAGTATCCCCAGCCAACCTAGGTCTTGACTATGGAAACCTGTGATGTTGCAATTATCGGAGCCGGTCCTGCCGGCGTCATGGCCGCATGGACCGCGGCGCGAGAAGGAGCCCGCGCGGTACTGCTCGAGAGGGAAGCGCATCCGGGAAGAAAACCCTGCGCTGAAGGGATCCTCTCGGAGGTTCTGGAGGATGCTGAGGTCTCGCCCAGCCCTGAGTTTGCCATCAACCACATCAGCGGGGCAGTTCTGTATGGGCCGGACGAAAAGAAGCGGGTGAACGTTGGTGGGGAAGGCTACATCCTTGACAAGCCAGCACTGTTGAACGTATTGGCGGAGAGAGCTAGGGACGCGGGGGCTATGCTAGAGTACGGTAGAACAGTAGAAAATGTGGTTAGGGAGGATGGGCATGTTCTCATCAACGGAAAGGATGGTTCGGAGCCTTTCTCGTTAGGAGCGCGGATCGTGATAGGCTGTGACGGGACTGGGTCGATATTAGCGCGTCAGTTCTTCCAGAGGAAGAGATACCAGGTCATAGCTGCATTTCAATATGCCATGACAAACTGTCGTCTAGAGGACGAGTCCAAGCTGGAGATCTTCATCGGCCACAACAAAGCACCCGCGGGCTATGTATGGATCTTCCCGAAGGGAAACCGAACGGCGAACGTGGGGATCGGAGTCAAAGGTTCGGGGGCGAAGCAGCTCTTAGACAGGTTCATCCAGGAACACCCTGCTGCCTTCGGCGAGGCTGCGATAGAACGGTCGCAGGCTGCGCCGGTCCCGGTGGGTGGTGAGGTCGACGATTACGTGAGCGAGAATATGATGCTCTGCGGAGACGCCGCCGGACAGGTGATTCCACTCACCGGCGCGGGAATTCACACGAGCCTAGTGGCAGGGAAACTTGCTGGCGAAGAGGCTGGGAAGGCCGCAAAAGAGGGAGACACGAGTTTGAGACGATTGTCAGCGTACAAGGATAGATTTGAGACGTTGTGGGGTGAGAAGATAAGGAATAGTCTCAAGGCGCTCGAGTCTTTCGAGCGTTTTTCCGACGATGAACTGAATGTGATAACCGAATATCTTGATGGCCAGGACCTTGTCGAGATGGCCCACGGATTCAGCCCGTCGAGAGCGGTCAGCCTCCTTGTTAAACATCCTATACTGGCCATCAAAGTCGCCCATCAACTACTGAGTAGCTGAGGAGTCCAAGTTATGGTAGGAAAGGTGGAGGGTGCTCTAGTCGACGGAATACGGGAGAAGGGCTGCATACACCTCGCGCTCATAGACCCGGAGAAATTCTCCAATAATCTGGCCGATATCGTCGCTGACCTAGAGAGTCACGGCACGCTTGCCATAATGATCGGGGGATCGACCCTAAAGTCTTCTGCCCAACTTGACAAGACAGTCAAGACAATACGAGACTCCTGCTCCCTTCCCACCATTCTCTTTCCCAACGGGCCCGTGGGGATCAGCAGATTCGCTCACGCTATCTTCTTCATGTCCCTCCTGAACTCGTCAAGCACTCGGTACCTGATCGAGTCTCAAGTTGTGGGCGCTTCGGTGGTGAGAAGGTTCAACCTTGAACCAATACCTCTCGGCTACATGATTGTGGGACAGTCGGAGACTGCTGTGAGTAAGGTTGGGGTGGCTAAGCCGGTGCCCTTTTCGAAGGTCGATCTCGCGACAGACTATGCTCTAGCCGCTCAATACTTGGGAATGCGTTTCGTCTACTTGGAGGCTGGGAGTGGTGCCGAGCGGATGGTAGACCCTCGTATGGTCAGTCGGGTCAGCGAGACCGTCGACGTCCCGGTCATAGTTGGAGGAGGAATCCGGACCCCTGATCAGGCAGAACGGCTTGCACGGGCGGGCGCCTCTGCGATTGTGACTGGAACCGTATTGGAGCAGGAGGGGCCGGGACGGGTCAAGCAGATTCTCGCCGCGTTAAAGCGTGCCTAGCCCGATGCCGAGTGCTCGGAAGACTGGTGTGGGCGGGACAGTTGACGCCTTCAACTTCATCAGACGCGTAGCCTTCCCCTCGACTCCCGTTGTCGTATCGATCTTCGCCGCGATAGCTATCGCATCTGCAGGTGTTTCTTTGCTTGTCGCGGGCGAAAACCTCGTCCAGACGTTGGTCTTTGCCAGTGCCGTCTTCTTGTTGCCGGGCCTGGCAGGCGAACTTGTAAACTCGGCCTTACTTCTTCGGAAGGATAGGATCCTGGATTTCAGGCGTCTGATGGGGGTCGAGGTGATCTCCATACTGCCAATGGGGGCAGTTCTCCTACTATTCTCGATCATCGGCGTTCTCCTCGGCGCCACGCGTTTGTGGGAGGACGGGTTCCTGATCGGTTTGGCGGTGTCACTCCCGGTCCGTTTCCTGACGCCCATGGCGATGTCCTCGATGAGTTCGTGGAGAAAACTCTCGGCAGGTATGCCGACTGCTCTGCTCACAACGATCATGTTTCTGATCCTTTCTCAATTTCTATCCTCCGGGTCAAGCCCAACAGTGATCCAAGTTGGTGTACTGGTCGCCTCCGGCCTAGTCCTCTCGGCAGCAGGCGTCTCTCTCATAATCAGAAGGGTCGAGACTGAGGGTGGTGCTGAGATTCATCACTCTCCTATGGGTCTATTAGACTCTTGTCTCTCTCAACCGAGGGGTCGATTGAGACGAAGATTCTGAGCTTCTCTGGAAGGGACTCGGGGCCGATAGCGTCGTTGGTCGTGTCCAATTTTCATCCTGGACCGTATCGGGACATGGGGAGCGGGGGTCTGCCTTCCGAGCTGAAACAGTCGCTCGAAGAAACACAGCGTGGTGTCGTCCAGGTGCCGCATGGCATCTCGAGCCATAAGTTGAACATAGTCTCTCACCGGGACATTGATAGACTTCTTTCAGCCGCCAGGGAGAACTACCCCTCGGAGCATTTGATACGCAAAGCCTCTTCCATGATTCGAGGGAGAGAGGGAGAGGCTATCGTTTCGGGCCAGGCCTTTGGAAACGTGGCGTTGCTGACGATTACGCTGGCTCCTGAGGAGATGGAGGATCTGCCGACGGTGGTATCCGGGGAAATAGAGAAGGAAGCGTCGACGCGAGGCTTTGAGGTGCTGGTCATCGATGCCCATAACAGCCTCGTAGGTCAACCTTCTATAACACCCCTCCAGGCAGAGCGAATTATCACGGCCGCGGTCAGAGTGCTTGACAGGTTGAAGGCTCTGTCACAGGATCCTTTCAAAGTTGGATCCGCATATGATGCCCTGGATAGCTACGGGCTCAAAGATGGAATAGGTCCGGGCGGCCTGTCCGTGCTGGTCTTGAAGACTGAAAGCGACACCGTATCGTACATCACTATCGACGGAAACAATATGCAGCAAGGTCTTCGGGACAGGATAGTTCAATCGGTCAAGGACATAGGAGTCAGCGATGCCGAGGTCATGACGACTGACACTCACCTTGTTACGGGTCTTGTAAGATCGCCGTTGGGATACTATCCGGTGGGAGCGGCCTTACCGACCGCATCGTTTGTCACACAGATCACGCAGACGGTTCAGAAGGCCGTGGCGAATCTAGAAGAATCGTCGGCGGGAGTTTCCAAATTCTCTCTACAGATGCAAGTGTTGGGCTCGGAGACTTTCCAGTCGATAACCAGCTTCATAGGACGGGTCGCCCGGCAGATAGGCAGATCATTCCTTTGGATTGAAAGCGGCTCGTTTCTGCTCGCCGTCGTAATTCTCTTTGTGGTGTGATCGGAGACTGGAATCTGAAGAATCGCTCCACTACATGCAACTTCCGAGAGAGGTCATCGTAGGCGTCAACATTCTCGACAGAGTAGGTGAGATCTGCACCAAGCTAGGGTTTCACGGCACGGCCCTGGTGGTATCGGGACCCGTAACCTATCCTCTCGCGGGGGTTGGAGTCGCCAAGTCTGCTGCGAAGGCTGGGCTTCGTGTCGACCATATAATAGTCAAGGAATCGACGGAGGCCGTTCTGAACCAGATCATAGAGACGATCAAGAAGACTAGGCCCTCCATCGTGCTGGCGGTCGGGGGCGGGAAGGATATCGATCTGGGCAAGCTTGCCTCTGCGAAAGCGTCGGTTCCTTTCATGAGTATTCCAACGGCCGCGAGCCACGATGGAATCGCTAGCCCTTATGCTTCCATTAAGGGTGGTCCCAAGCCCTACTCGATCCGGGCGCAGGCGCCGATTGCAATCATCGGCGATATTGGTGTGATATCGGATTCGCCCTATGATCTCTTGGCTGCTGGGTGTGGGGATATTGTGGCCAAGTTTAGCGCTGTGAAGGATTGGCAGCTTGCTCACAAGCTGAAGAACGAGTACTATGGGGATCATGCGGCGGAGCTGGCGTTGATGAGCGCGGAGCTGGTTACGCGGAATGTGAAGGAGATTGTCCAGCGTCGCAAGGAGGGCATCCGGACGGTGGTCGAGGCACTGATCAGCTGCGGGGTCGCGATGAGCATTGCAGTGTCGGGGCGATAATGTGCGCCTATCTTCACGGGTCCAACTGGGAATCGATCAAGGAGTTTCTCCAGGAGATTGGCGCGCCTTCGACTGCTAAGGAGTTGAAGGTGTCGCCGGAGCAGGTGGTCAAGGCGTTAACGATGGCTCATAGTCTGAGGCCGGAGAGGTATACTATCCTTGGCGAGACTGGCGTTACAGAGGGGGCGGCGGAGAAGGTTGCCCGGGCGACTGGGGTCATAGGATAGTCCGCGTTGAAGTGTAGCGCGCGTGCCTACGCGATTCAGGGACTGGTCAAGTATCACGGCCTGAGGAACGCGAAGCTCCGGATTCCATTCCATGACAGTATCTCTGTCTGCATGAAGTCGCTTGACACTGTTACGACGGTTGAGACCGGTGACAGCCTCCATAGGGACAGAATTCGAATCAACGGGATTGTTCCGACATCAGGAGAAGAGGCGAGGGCCCGCATGGTCATCGACAAGCTCAGAGAGCTCGCAGGCGAGAAGACTCGGGTAAGAGTCGAGTCGAGGAATGCGAATGTCAAAGGGAAGGGTCTGGGCTTCTCAGCGTCTGGTTTCGCGGCTCTGGGCCTCGCAGCGTCAAAGGCTCTGGGGCTCAGTCTTGAGCCCCGGGAACTGTCCGAGGTCGTAAGGCTCGGAGCCGGGTCTGCTGCGCGGAGTCTAGTAGGCGGGTTCTCCATATGGTACGCGAACCGGAAGGGCCGATCGTATGCGGAGCAGCTTGCGTCTGCGAGTTCTATCGGGTTGAGGACGCTGATTGTTCCTATTCCATCCTCAATAAAGACTGACAAGGCCCACGCAGACGTTTTGACGTCTCCGTTCTTCAGGGCGAGGCTGGCGTATCTCAGAGGGGTTCTTCAGAGGATGAGGCGTGCGATAGGGAGGAAGGATGTCTCGGAGATCTGTAGACTAGCCGAGGTGGACACGCTGAACTTGCATGCTATCACGATGACTGGCAGGCTGGAAACGATTCTTGTCAGCCCTTTATCTGTCAGGATCATGGATGAGGTTCGGAGGCTCCGGGAAGAGGAAGGGGTCCCGGTCTGGTACTCTCTCGATACCGGACCCTCAGTATTCGTCAACACTACGCCTAGGGCGGCCTCGAAGGTTGCTAGGCGAATCAGGACCCTAGCTGGCAATGTCCTATCGTCTGACCCCGCGGGTCCAGCTGAGATCATCTCCCGCCACCTTTTCTAAAGCATTCAGCGTGTACCGGGGCGAACCACCTCGACTCGTGGTCGCTATGGCGGCGGAAGATATTACTAGGCTGACCATTCTCAGTTTGTCCATGTCAACGACTGTTTCTCCCTTGTCTATGTCGATGGAGATTCCTGCATACGGCGCCACGGCGGCCAAAGCACCGCTTGAACCTCTCAAGATCGAGCGCCGCAAGCCGGGGCCACATGATGTCGAGATCGAGATTCTCTACTGTGGCATCTGCCATAGCGACGTGCACAAGGTGAACGATGACTGGGGCGGGACCCACTTTCCGGTCGTGCCAGGGCATGAGATTGTTGGCCGGGTCGCATCACGTGGGACAAGAGCTACGCGCTTCCGGGACGGCGAGTTGGTCGGGGTGGGCTGCCTCGTCGATTCGTGCCGCGTCTGCCCTGAGTGCCGGGCGGGCCACGAGATGTTCTGTGAGAAGGGTGTGACGTTCACGTTTGACAGCTTCGACCAGAACACGAAGACGTGGACCTACGGAGGCTACTCTGCAGACATTGTTGTTGATGAGCGTTATGTGCTGCGTGTCCCGGAAGTGCTGGACCCTGCTAAGGCTGCTCCGTTGATGTGCGCTGGCATAACCACATATTCGCCTCTTCGCCAGTTCGGGTGCAAGCCAGGCGACCAGGTCGCCGTCGTCGGTTTGGGCGGTCTGGGCCACATGGCGGTGAAGCTGGCGGCTTCGATGGGTGCGGATGTAACGGTTCTCAGCACGTCTCGCGACAAGGAGAAAGACGCGTCACGGCTGGGTGCGAAACATTTCGTGGCCACGAAGGAGCCCGGGGCTCTGGAGGTGGTTCAAGGCAGGTTCAGCCTCATCATGGACACGGTGAGCGCGCCGCACGACCTGAACACACGGCTGACTCTATTGCGGAATTTCGGCACCATGGTCTTGGT
>VBBG01000104.1:19472-20960 GCA_005882905.1 Candidatus Bathyarchaeota archaeon
GGGGTGACGTGCGTTACCGCTTCGTCATCGATGCGGCGAGCCTGGGAGACTAGCAAAAATGGACATCAAACGAAGCGGTTCGCAGCCCTCGACAAAAGGGTCGGCTGAATATTTCACAGGCGCCGTTCGCGTTGACCCCTTGTTCCAGGCAAGGAGTCCCGCAAGGGCGGTCGGCGCCAGCGTCACATTTGAACCCGGTGCCCGTACAGCGTGGCACACCCATCCGTTAGGCCAGACTCTGATCGTGACAGCGGGTAGCGGTTTGGTGCAGCGCTGGGGTGGACCCGTCGAGTCGATTCGGCCGGGTGACGTGGTATGGATCCCGCCAAATGAGAAGCACTGGCACGGTGCCACGGCGACAACGGCCATGACCCATATCGCGGTTCAGGAACAGCTTGATGGCAAGACGGCGGCCTGGATGGAAAAGGTCAGCGACGAACAATACCACGACTAGAGAATAGCGCGGAAGTAGCCTCGTATGATTATCGGTTTCTAGTTTCTATCGTCTGGTCTTGGGTGTGAAGGCTATCACAGGGATGATCCTCTTGGTCTTTTCTTGATACTGGGCGAACTGCGGGTAGAGTGAGGCTTGTCGCTTGTAGATCTTATCGCGCTCGGCGCCGGTAACTTCCTCCGCGCGTACCTCGATCGTCTCGGTCCCGACCTCAATCTTCACGTCGGGGTGGGCCTTGAGGTTGTGGTACCAGTCGGGATTAGTGGGAGCTCCCCCCTTCGAAGCGAAGACCAGGTAGCGGTGGCCGTCCTTGAGATACATCACCGGGTTGGTCCGGGCTTTGCCGGTACGGGCTCCAGTGTGATTGATCAGTAGTATTGGGGCGCCTTCGAACTGGCCGCCTACCTTCCCATGGTTCTTACGAAACTCTGTAATGACTCCTGTGTTCCAATCGCTCATCGTGATCAGCGTTCGATGCATCGCAAAGGATGGTAGTTATTGACTGTTATCATTAAGAAGCTGGTCACGTAGTCGCTGCCCCGAATCATCCCCACCACTTCTCTGAGAAGGAGCATGATGACTAGCCTGTCGGCTCGCAAGGCTGGAGAAACCGTTGTCAACTTCTTTGCCCTAGGGAGGGGCTGAGGGGTGCCATCAGAATTTGCGGCTATTACCTAGCTAAATTGAATGCGTATATATTTGGAAACACGGATTGTTGATGTGCTCGTGTGAAAGCTCAAGAAAGGTTCTACAGTCTAGGGAAAGGCGTCGAATCTCTGAGCAAGGAGGAGCACGGGCTGTTCTTCGATGCAATGCAGACACTCGGATTGCGGAATGAGGTGAAGCAGGCTGCAGTTGCGCTCTATCTGGACTTCAAGAGCAGGCCGATCGGCGAATACAACGCCGATCACAAGAATCTGCAAATCTTCCTGATTGCTTCAGTATCACTCGCCGCAAAAGCTATGGGAGATCTGAGAACCGACCGTGAGTTTGAGTCCAAGATGTTTGTGAGAAGGGAGAAGCTTCTCGATGCA
>VBBG01000193.1 GCA_005882905.1 Candidatus Bathyarchaeota archaeon
CGGCGGCTGTCGAGGGAGGTCGGCGGCTGTCGAGGGAGGTGCGACCCTGTTTGAGGTCAAATACTTTGAGGAGAAGGCGTACCTTACCCAGAGTTGGCAGTTGTATGCTGAGGCGTTGATCGCGAGTGTTGGGAAGATCTATACTGTGGCCCCGTCGTTTCGTGCTGAAAAGTCGCGTACCCGGAGGCATCTGACTGAGTACTGGCATGTCGAGGCTGAGGCGCCCTGGTGTGATCTGGATGGTATTATCCGGGTTGAGGAGGAGATGCTGTCATACATCTTGGAACAGTTGATCGTGCGTTGTGCTGATGAGCTGGGATTGTTTGAGAGAAAGCTGGAGGACTTGCGGCGGGTGGTGCCTCCTTTTCCGAGGATAACCTATGATGATGCGTTCAGGATGATGGGAGGGGAAAAGTCTGGGATAAAGTGGGGTGATGATCTGGGCTATGAGCAAGAGAAGCTGTTGACGGAGCATTTTGACAGGCCCTTCTTCGTGACGGGATACCCGAAGAAGGCCAAGGCGTTCTATCACAAGCCGGACGCGTCGCGGCCCGAGGTTACGATGTCGGTTGATATGCTGGCGCCGGAGGGTTATGGCGAGATTACTGGTGGGGGGCAGCGGATTGAGGAGTATGATGGTCTCGTGGCACGAATGAGGGAGGAGGGGCTTGATCCGAAGAGCTACGGGTGGTATCTTGATCTGAGGAAATACGGTAGTGTGCCCCACTCGGGGTTTGGGATGGGCCTTGAACGGCTCGTCTCCTGGGTCTGCAAGCTCGACCATATCAGGGACGCAATCGCGTTTCCACGGCTGATCAACCGCGTCTACCCATGAGCCATCTTTGGTAGTGGCTTTATCGTGCTGATCCTCGTCTACGGCATTCATGCCTTTCGGAAAAGCACTTTTGTGTCGCGAGACTCAACGTTTTTGGGATTTTCTAGGAGGGGTCCATCCAGTTGAACTGGTTCTGGGCTTTGTTTCGGGTTTGTGGCGAGGAATAGGTGAGTCGGCTGTTTTGGGTATCGTGCAGGTCAGCGTGCATGTCAACGTGAAAAGTGGGCGAGATCAAATCGTGGGCTTGGATCTGCGATCGGGGCTTGTTCTCGGTGATTCCTATGATGATCGGTTCTCCAAACAACACGTTTGTGTCATGGGAATTTTTTTATTTCTAATTCCTGGAGGGGCTCTCTAGCTGTCTGGAACGGTTTTGAGCGAGTTTATCTGTTTGTCGCGCAGAACAGGCTTATGGGGTGTTTTCCGTAGTTGCCGTGTGGTGGGCCTCCAAGCGTGCGAAACCCTCCACGTGGGACCCTCCTCCCGGATCGCTGATCCGGGCTTATTCTGAACGGTTTCTGGAATGAGATTGGCCTCCATGAACAGCTCACGAATTTGTCTACTTTTCATACTCTAAAACGTAGGGACTGGTCAGTTTCTATGCGAACAGCCATGTGAAACGAACCTAACAGAAGTGGTAGACGCCACGGTCCTCAGCCTCGATCTTCGGGAGACGGTTGTGTATGGTACTTGGCAAAGGCAGGCTCTGTTCTAGAGGGTCTGAGTTGTGAAGAACTTATACTGAGCCTTCCTCTATGCCCGGCTAGACAGTGGCGTCATGAAAGCCTTCGTGCTCGCCGGCGGAGCGGGGACCCGGCTGTCGCCTCTGACGAGCTATGTTCCGAAGGGCATGATACCCATCTCGGGAAAACCCTTCATCGACTACGTTGTAGAGTACCTATCCAGACACGGCATCCGGAACATCATGATGCTATTGTCTGATGAGGACTCGGAGGTTTTCAGAAACCACCTCGAAGATGGTTCGAAGTTTGGGGTGAGCATCGGCTACAATATTTCGCCCCGCCTCGGAACCGCTATGGCGCTGAAAGAGGCTGCTGATCATGTGGATGGGACGTTCGTCGTGTATTATGGAGATGTTCTGACGAACATGGACCTGTCCGAGATGATACGGTTCCACAAGTCGCGTGGAGCGGTCTGCACCATCGCCTTGAGCACCAGCGTCAAGATCGACTACGGGGTTGGCAAGGTCGACGGAGACGGGAGGAGCCAGTATTTTGCTGAGAAGCCGGTACTCTCCGACTATCCTGTATCGATCGGGATCTACGTCTGCGAACCTGGATTCCTAGAGTATCTATCCCTCGGGAAGGACCTGGCCGCGGATATTCTGCCACATCTGCTGTCAAAGGGCGCAAAGTTCTACGGATTCATCACCAAGGAGCCCCACCACGACATAGGCTCGTTCAAGCAGCTGGACGAGGCAAAGTATATCCTGAAACCTCAGAAGGGCAGAGCAAAATAGAGCTCCCATGGCTGACCACAAAGGAGTCAGGCAGTCTATTTCTCGTCTTCGACAGTTACACCCAATCTGGTCATCTGTTCTCGGATCCGATCGGACAGGCTATAGTCTCG
>VBBG01000194.1 GCA_005882905.1 Candidatus Bathyarchaeota archaeon
GGAGGGCCTGACAAGGAGAAAGCCGAAGACGCGGTGAAAATTGTGGAAGAGATCATCCAGAGACAACTCTCGACCCCAACCGCCAGAGAAGTGGCCTAAGAATTGGCGAAGTTCAACTGGAGAGCTCTGGAGCGGAAATGGCAGAAGAAGTGGGCATGGGCCAAGGTCGATGAGACGGATCCCGACCCTCGTCGACCAAAGTACTTCGTTACGGCCGCCTATCCCTATCCAAATTCCCCTCAGCACATCGGCCACGCTCGAACCTACACAATTGCTGATGCCAACGCCAGATTTCACCGGATGCGCGGATACAACACGCTCTATCCGATGGGATTCCACTACACTGGTACGCCACTGTACGCCATGGCAAAACGGCTCAGCCAGAATGACCCGGAGATAATCGAGACATTCACAAAGATCTATGGAATCCCTGCCGCTAAACTCGACGGTTTGAAAGAACCGAGGAGGATGGCGGACTATTTCCGGGACGACATCAAGAAGGGAATGATCGAGATAGGCTTCTCTGTCGATTGGCGGAGAGAGTTCACCACAGCTGACCGGCTCTACAACCGGTTCATCCAATGGCATTTCCGATGGCTAAACCAGCACGGATTCATCACCAAAGGGACCCACCCTGTAGCCTGGTGCCCCAACGACAAGAACCCCGTCGGCGTCGTAGACATCCAAGGAGGAGTAGAACCGGAGATAGGTGACTCACACCTCGTCAAGTTTGAAAACAACAGAACAATCTATCCAACCGCAACCCTACGACCCGAGACGATCTTCGGCGTAACAAACATCTGGGTCAATCCCAACACCCGCTACGTAAAGGCCCAGGTCGACTCAGAAGAATGGGTCGTCAGCCGAGAAGCCACTGAAACACTCGAGCACCAGAACCATTCCGTAAGAATCGAAACGGAATTCTCCGGAGCCGACTTGTTGTGGAAAGAAGTAGTTAACCCGATGACCAATACTGCCGTCCCGATTCTGCCCGCAGACTTTGTCGAGCCGGACAACGGAACAGGCATAGTAATGTCAGTGCCGGGACATGCCCCCTACGATTACCAAGCGCTCATGGACCTGAAAACAAGACCCTGGACCTCAAGCCAACCCGAAGATGTCATCCGGATGGTCGAGCCAATTTCCATCATAAGGCTGGATGGTTTCTCGGAATTCCCCGCGGCAGACATGGTGAAGAAATTCGAGATCAGCGAACAGAAAGATCCTCGACTCGCGAAAGCCACGAAAGATCTGTACTCTAAGGAGTACAATAATGGCGTCATGACCGATAATGCGAAGCCCTATTCCGGGATGTCGGTTGAGAGTGCGAGACAGGCGGTCATCAAGGACCTTACTAGCGCCGGGAAGATGGCGAGTATCTACGAGCTGCTGAACAGACCGATAACGTGCCGATGTGGAACGAGAGTGGTCGTCCACGTAGTCGACAACCAGTGGTTCATCAACTATGGAGACGAGGAATGGAAGAAGAAAGCTCACCAGTGTCTTGACAAGATGACAATTCTTCCCGAAGAGCGACGCGGCGAGTTCAACTACACGATAGACTGGCTCAGAGAAAGGGCCTGCGCTCGCAAGGTGGGGCTCGGCACCCGACTTCCATGGGACACGGACTGGACCATCGAAGCACTGTCAGATTCCGTAGTCTACATGGCATACTACGCGCTCGCAAAATATCTGGCAAAGGAATGGGTCATCTTCAAGAAATTCGAGAAAGATCCCGAGAAGCTGCCAGACTCCTTCTTCGACTATCTCTTTCTAGGCCAAGGGCCCACTGAGGCGGTTTCACGCGAGACCGGAATCTCAAAGAGAATCCTAGAGGCAGCGCGGAGAGAGTTCAGTTACTTCTACCCGGTAGACATGAGACACTCCGCAAAAGACCTGGTCTCGAATCATCTCTCCTTCTACATCTTCCATCACACCGCCCTCTTCGCACAGGACCAGTGGCCAAGGGGGATTGTTGCCAACGGATTCGTCCTGATGGCGGGGGACAAGATGTCAAAGTCGCTAGAGAATATCATCCCGCTGCGCCAGGCTGTCGCAAAATTTGGCGCAGACCCGTTACGAATAGGCACACTAGCAACCGCAGAACTTAATCAAGATACT
>VBBG01000195.1 GCA_005882905.1 Candidatus Bathyarchaeota archaeon
ATATCTCAATCCCGAAAACTTCGACGAAAGATGGCCGCAAAGAGAGCCTACTCGACACTCGACCGGTGGATGCTCAGTCGTCTCAACGCAGCAATTCAAGCAGCAACCACGGCGATGGAACGATTGAGAGTGAGAGAGGTCGTAAACATCGTCCTTTACCACCTAGAGAACGATGCCACCTGGTATCAGCGCAGACTGGGACCGAAGAAAGCACGAGGAGACGCGCGAAACCAGGTTCTCAGACAGGTATTCG
>VBBG01000003.1 GCA_005882905.1 Candidatus Bathyarchaeota archaeon
CGTCATACAGGGAACTCTCGGACGAGGACCTCGCGGCCCGGGTCAACGTGGTATTCCACTATCCATATTCGAGGACGATCTTCACCGATGTTCTTCAGGAGAACTGGCGGGACCTCAAGGAACTATTCAAACAGATCACATATCGTCGAGGGAGAGCGGGAGCCGCCTTCACCTTAACATTCATCGCACCGGAGATTCGGATTATCTTCAGGTCTGGAGCGCTCAGTGAGAAGGAGTTGGGTTCTGCGCTCGACCAGGTCGGACACCTGACCATGATCGTCTCACACATGTTGCGTCCCGACAAGATGGACAAGCCGGTTGAGAAGATCGAGACCGTGTACGACAAAAGATCTGATAGATGGCACGAGTTCCAGGCCTCCAGCTCAACCGACGAGAGGTATGTCTTCGACGAGACCCTGTCTCGCTGGGTCCCGGCTGTAAAGTAGAGCTACAATGAAGGGCGAATTTCTCCCCCGGGCACACTCCAGGCGGCTCGGCGAGCTCGATAGGTCCAACTGGAAAGTCTTAGAGTCGGAGAGCGACTTCGGCCGGATAGACCCCGGGATAAGAGAGATCGTCGCGATGTTGAACGAGAAGGGCTACACTACATTCTCGTCGTGCAGCGGTGGACATCAGACTAATCCTCGCTGGAGAATCAACCGTCACGAGAGCGGCTATCTCGCCTTCTCCCCACCCTCCAACGTCGCGTTCAATCTCTACTTCGCACTCCGGAAGAAGAACAGGGCCTTCGCGTTCGAAGCACAAGAAGTGGTCGACAACGGCGACGGCGGAGACAGAGAAACCATCTGCACTAGGTTCTACTGGCAATTATACGATGACAAGAGGGCGAAACTGGAATACTACAACAGACTCTTCAAGCAGATGAAGACAATCATCGCCGGCCTTCCGAAAGCACCGGCGAATGGAAGAGGGGCTCTGAAGAATCTCCTCGGACCCGACCATCCGACGGGATTGAGGATTGTTGAGAAGCAGATGAAACGATTCAGCAGCGGCTGACGAGTAGCGGGAGAGGGTCCGCACCGCGAGTTTAAAACACGCGCCACCTCCGAGCCCCTCGGATTCGCATGAGCACCACGGCCTTGTCGGCTGACTACAAAGCTCCCGGCGGAAAAATGCTCAGAATCCGAATCAGAGAAAAAGACGGACGTATAGAATCGGCTAAAATCTCCGGCGACTTCTTCCTGATCCCTGAGGAGGGTTTGTCAAAGCTGGAGAAGATGCTTGAGGATGCTAGGCTGGACGAGAAAGAGCTAGGGCTCCTGGTGGACCGTTTCTTCCGTGGGACGAAGGCTCAGGGTCTCGGCGTCTCGCCCGACGATTTTGTCAAGGCCATACTATCGGCCAGGACCGGTGGATGATGAGTGACTGAGATTTGGCGTCTGCTCGATACGGAGTATCGGGACGATCCTTTCATGAACATGAGTCTGGAGGAGGCCATCCCCAGAACGGTGGGCGAAGGGACCGCTCCAAACACTGTCCGGTTCTGGCACAACTCCAACACGATCGTGCTAGGCTGCTTCCAGTCCGCGGACCTCGAAGTCAACTATAACGCGTGCAAGGAGACAGGGACACAGGTCGTCCGCCGTTTTACAGGGGGCGGAGCCGTCTATCATGATGCTGGTAATCTGAACTATGCGATCTCGCTCAAGAAAGGCCACCCGCTCGTACCAGACAATGATCTCCAGCTGGTCTTCCAACGACTCTCAGAGGGGACAGTGGATGGTCTCAGAAGTCTGGGGGTACACGCCGAGTTTCAGCCCATCAACGACATCCAGGTGGACGGGAAGAAGGTCTCCGGAGCCGCCGGGAGCCTGAGATGGGGGACGATCTTCCACCACGGTTGCATCCTGGTGGCATCAGACCTCGCCATTCTCGGCAGGGTGTTGAACGTGCCCCCGGTCAAGCTGGCCGACCGGCACGTCGCGAGCGTCCAGAAGCGAGTGACGACTGTCCGCGACGAGCTTCAGAAAGATGTGACGACCAGAGACGTGAGGGATGCGATTGTCCGGGGAATCGAGCACTCCTACAACGTACGGCTTG
>VBBG01000200.1 GCA_005882905.1 Candidatus Bathyarchaeota archaeon
TGGGTCCCGAGACTGCGGACTTTAGGAGGTTTCTACGGGTTCTCTCGAAGTTCAGCCATTCCTCGAACTGCTTGTCGCTCATCGTGAGCAGATTGAGATAGTCGGCGACGTGTTTCTTTCCGATGAAGTCGAGTCCTTCTAGACTCTGTATTCTCTCCTCCATCTCGGGAGTCAGAGCTAGCTCGTTCATCTGTTTTGAGATCTTCAAGAGTCGTTCGATAATCTCGTCGTCGGCTCTGGCGTCGATGCCCAGCTGTTTGAGGGCTTGGAGCGCCTCGCGGGTTCTCTGCTCTCCGTACTTTTCGCTTCCGCCTTCGCCGTGAATGAATTCGAAGACTTCAGCCGTTGCCCGGTAGTATGTCTCTATGAAATGGTCGACCCGTTCCTCCTTGGCTACCTCCACCAGTCCCGCGTCGAGGAGCTTGCGGATATGGTGGTAGATCCCCTGAGGGGTCTTCTGGAGTTCCGATGCTATCTGACTGACCGTCATTTCTTTTGCTCTGAGGAGGTAGATGACCCGTCGTCGAGTGTCATCGGCCATCAGCTCGAACGCGTTGGGGTCTCGGACGAACTTGAACGTCCTCAAGATCTCAGGTTCTATACAAATTCATAGCTTAACTGACTAATAGCACTTTCTGAATCAGACACATCGATGTTTTACTCAACCAAACTAAGAGTTTAATACTGGCAGAGACAGATCATGATTTGTGTAATGAAATATGAGCTTGAATGATGGAACTCTGGATTTGGGAGCCCTCAAAGGCACCCGCAGCCGGCAGTCCTCCCTCAAAGGGCTGCTTCAACCCGCACACACGCCAAAACAAGACTCAGAGTGCATCCAGTGCATGAATGCCCCAGCGTTCGAGACCCGGAGAAGAGCGCTGAAGAGCGCGGCTCTCTCAATCGAACGTGTAAAGGGCAACGCACAGGCCACCAATCTGCGCATCCAGTTGAGGTAGGCAAAACCTAACTCGAGGAACCAGTTAAGGGCTCTCGTGAGGAACCAATGCGATACCATGTTAGGGCTCAACCCAGAATGGGAGAGCTCGCGTCTTTCTGGTCAGCTCTCAACGACAACACTATAGAAAGACAAGAGCCTGACGGGAAGGAAATCGTCGCCTCTATGAAGAGGGCAGTCATGACTGACAACGGAGTCGAATGGGACGAGACATGTTATTGCACTCCGCCCTTACGCCATGAGAGGTCAACCGTCTATGACCAATTCTTCGATCATATGAAGATCGAACCAGTAACATCACCACTACATCTTCACGGTGGACGCTTCTGGGACTATTTGCGCGATCATACGAGCGGCAGTAAGAGCGATGGCCGAGAAGTGTCTGCCGGGTACCAGGCTAGGTACGTCCCTATCCGTATCGTATGAAGGCCAGGCTTTCGGTCAGTCAAGCAAGGTAAGAAACCCTATCATAATCCCGATGCTGCGTTCTGACCAGAGGCTAGTGTCGGCTAAGTCTGACGAAGACATTGTGCTGAAGCACGTATCGGAGGAACTACGCCGCACTCATACTTTGACGGATGAACAGAAGCAGACCCTTGCCAAGGTCTTCGAGAAGAGACTTCCTCAAGCTCTCGCTCTAGTGGACGCGAGAAACGTCACTAGCTACAGGTTCAAGCCAAGCGGGCGGACGATATGGATCGTCAAAGGTCGAAAGGGCGAGTACCAAGTTGTGCCTGAGAGCATGTTCTGCACCTGCGACGACTACTACTTCCGCGTCATGGACAACAAGAAACAGTTGTGCTACCACCTGGTCGCGCAGCAGATTGCAGAGGCTCTGGGACAGTTTGACGCCAACGTCATGTCCGATTCACATTATTCTGAAGTCACCTCCAAGTGGAGTGCACGCACGTCTTCTGGGCGTAGCTGAAAGTTTTTGTAGCCGTTTCCCGCCGCGTCCCTTCTCGTATGGTAGAGCTGACGTGTCATACCTTCCCCCGGACACCGAATACTCGCTACTCCAGCTCATACTCTACATTTTCAGCTTCGTAACACTCGTCCTGATCTTCTTCTACATCGCCAGCGAGAGACCCGGCGAGAAGAGGAAGAAAGAAGAGGAAGAAGACTAGCCCCCCTTCTAGGGTTTAAGTGTCCCCAGCCGATGAATAGAGCTGTAGATGCCAGACTCGGCCTTTTCAGTCCTAAAACCGCCCGTACTGGAGAGGCTTGAGAAAGAAGGCTTCCTAGAAGCCAGCCCTATACAACAGCTCTCCATTCCAGCCATTTTACGCGGCGAGAACGTACTCCTCATCGCGCCGACCGGAACTGGCAAGACGCTGGCAGCAATTCTCCCAGTCCTCGACGAGTTTCTCGAGAAACGGTCTTCAGAATAGGCGCACGGTATCTCTATCCTCTACATCACCCCTCTACGCGCCCTCAACCGGGACCTACTGCGTAGGCTCGAAGAGATGGGGCGTGATCTAGACGTAAAGATCCAGGTCCGCCACGGGGACACGTCGATGAGCGCTCGGTCCCGGCAGGCAAAGAGTCCCCCGGACATGCTCATCACAACTCCCGAGACGCTCCAGTCAATCCTTGTCGGGAGAAGAATGAAGGAGCATCTCCGGAGGGTCAGATGGATCGTCGTCGATGAAGTACACGAGTTGGCAACGGACGAACGTGGCGTCCAGCTCTCCATCGCCTTGGAGCGACTCTTAGAATTGACCGGGGTAGAGTTCCAGAGAATCGGTCTCTCAGCAACGATAGGCGAGCCTGAGAGGATCGCCCAGTTCCTGGCGGGGACGAATCGAAAGATCAGCATCCTCCGTTCTGACGAGGAGAGGGGCCTAGAGATTAGCGTCGGGTCTGTCTCTCCGACGCACAAGGACCAGGAAGAAGCATCCGGGCTTGGTCTGCCTGCATCCACCGTTGCCCGAGCAAGAAAGATACAACAGTTGATAGAGGCCCACAAGTCGACCCTAGTCTTCACCAATACTAGAGAGCATGCAGAGGCTCTCGCGTCCCAGCTCCGCGCCCTAGGCACAACCAGCGTTAGGGTCCATCATGGATCCCTATCGCGGGAGCTCAGAGAGGAAGCTGAAAAGGAGTTTCAGGAAGGCAGGCTCAGAGGACTCATCTGCACAAGTAGCCTAGAGCTCGGGATCGACATCGGCAGCGTAGATTTCATCATCCAGTACACCTCCCCCCGAGAAACAACGAGACTGGTCCAGAGAATCGGGCGTAGTGGCCACACCCTCGGCGGAACCAGCCGCGGAATTATACTAACGACGAGCCCGGATGACATTCTAGAGTCTGCCGTGCTCATCTCCCGGGCGAAACAGGGAAGGCTTGAACGTCCTATAATTCATGAGAAGGCCCTGGATGTTCTCGCTCACCAGATCATCGGAATACTTCTACAAGAACGTCGGATGACGGCCGAGCAGATTCTACACCTTGTTCAGCGATCTTATCCTTTCCGCGAGCTACAGCCAGACGAGCTAGACGATGTAATTCACCAGCTCGACGAACTCCGTCTCATCCGTAAGTTCGGCGACACTTTCTCACCGCGGAACCCTAAGGCGATCCAGTATTATTTCGAGAACCTTTCGGTCATACCAGACGTCCAGAAGTATACGGTATTCGATTTCTTCCGTAAGCGACGCATCGGGACCTTGGACCAAGACTTCGTTGCGCGGAGGTGTGTCAGTGGTGCCGAGTTCATACTTCACGGACAGACTTGGCGAGTAATCTCAGTCGACGAGGAGAAGCTGCACGTAGAGGTCGAGGCGGCTCCTCCAAGCCTCACCGCGATTCCCGGATGGGAGGGAGACATGATCCCTGTACAGATGGACGTGGCCTCTGAGGTGGGTAGAATGCGAAGAACGCTCGCACTGAGCGGTGAGCTGGATGGTGTGCTTGAAGATCCTGAGAGGGAGAAGGCAAGCGCGACCCTCGCTCTGCAGGCGAAGCAGGCGAAGATCCCGTCCGACAAGCTAGTCTTGGTCGAGGGTTTCGAGAACAGTGTCATCGTCCACACTTGCGCAGGTAACTTGGTCAACGAGGCACTGGCGAACGCGATGGCCGCGCTTTTCGGATCTAGGCTGGGGTCCAATATAGCCACTCAGGTGGACCAGTACCGGTTTGCACTGATCTTTCCTCGCCCGGTCAGTGCCTACATGGTTGCTGAGGAGTTTGGAAAGCTGACGCCGAACGATCTGGAGACGATGATCAACGACACTGTCGAGCATTCGGACCTGTTCGCCTGGAAACACTGGCACGTGCTCCGGAGAATCGGTGCTGTCAGTCGAGCCGCAGAATACAAGGCTCGGCAAGCGAGACTGCTGGTTGACATCTTCAAGAATTCGATAGCCAACCGCGAGACCCGGCGAGAACTGTTTGCGGAGAAGCTGGACATTGAAGGCGCCAAGAAACTCCTCTCAATGATCGGATCAGGTGATGTCCTGTTGGAGGCCGTCCAGGACGCCGGACAATGCACACCACTAGCTCTTCCGCTTCTGGACCGCATCGTCCCCCATGGGCTTCTCCGTCCCGCTGTTGAGGAGACCTCGATTATCGAAGTGATCAAGAGCAGACTATTATCAACAAAGCTGCGGCTGCTGTGTATCAACTGTGGAAAGTGGGATGGGATCAGAACGGTCGACAATCTGCAGGAGCAGATACGATGTCCAAAGTGTCGATCGACCTTGATCTCGGCGACGTATTTGAGCAACGACGCGTTGCCCAGGATAATTCAGAAGAAGATCAATGGGGGGAAGCTGCAAGCGGAGGAGGAGAAGGAGTGGATGACGGCTTGGCGGTCTGCGGGTCTGTTGCAGACCTATGGGAAGAAGGCGGGTCTGGTCATGGCGGCTAGAGGCGTGGGTCCGGCGACTGCGACGCGGTTGTTGAGGAATCGGACTGGGGGAGAAGATGACTTATACCTGAGCATCCTCCGGGCTGAGAGAGAGTTCGAGCGTACCCGTATGTTCTGGGACTAGCCCATGCCCGCGTCTTTCGATGACCTGTTGAACCAGATACTGTCCAGTAATCCGAACCTCGGCCGAGATCAGCTCATCACTATGGTAGAGCAGAAGAAGCAAGAGTCCCACGGACTATTGTCAGATGAAGGAGCAATCCGCCTCGTAGCACAGCAGCTCTCAATGTCTCCCCTCCCGACCGTTGGGTTTGCAGACCAGCGGATCTCCAGCGTTCACGCGGGGCTGAACAACTCGACAATCACTGGACAAATAATAATGGTCGGCGACGTTCGAGAGTTTCAACGCTCCGACGGGACCCAAGGGAAGGTATTGAGACTGAAGGTCGGGGACGCATCTGGCCAGATAACCTGCGTCTTCTGGGACGATATGGCCGACACTGTCGCCAGAGAGACTTTGACACCCGGCTCCTGGGTCAGGCTTCTTCACGGTTACACGAAGCAGGGGATGGGCGGGGAGGTCGAGTTCCACCTCGGATCCCGGGCCAGCTTTCAGATCCTGAAGAGGTCCTCTTCAGAGACGTTCACGGAGGCTGCCGTGACTCCTGTAGTCAACTTTCGGGCCTCTGATCAGCTCCGCGTCCGTCTTCTGAAGCTTCAGAAGAGCCAGTCCGAAAAGGGTCCCACGTGGGCTCTGTGTTCCAGCGAGTCCGGCCTATTGATCGCCAAATTCTGGGACAACCGGGCTGAGGATGTTCTGGCGGTTGGCGAGGTTTCGCTGGTCTTGATTCAGGACCACTGGGTTACTGAGAGGAACGGTATGGTCTATGTCAACGTCGGTTCGAAATCCTCTGTGAGCAAGCAGAGCGCAGATTTCGTCGCCGAAACACCTGTTTCGTCGATAGGATCTGTTCGACCAGGGCCAATTCTATGGACTATTTCAGGCAAGGTTATCGAGAGGGGTGAAGTGAGGGAGATCGAGACCCGTGAGGGCCGGAGAACAAGAGTCTCAAATATCAACCTGGAAGATGATACTGCGAGGATACGGGTCAGCCTCTGGGATGCTCATGCCGAAAGAGCTGAAAGCCTAAGAATAGGCGACCACGTAAGAGTGGTAGGCATCAAGGTCCGAGAGAACATGAACGGGGAGAAGGAAGCCTCTACCGTATTTCTCACACAGCTCGAGAAACAATAGCCACTGCTGAACATTATGATGGCCCTTAGAGTCGGGAAGGACGTTTTCGACTACATCAACGAGGTCAAGGTAGAGAAGGCTAGACACGCTATGAAGAAGCGGCTGCAGGACTATGCGCCGAATCCCAACGCTATCGACAAGCTGGAAAACATCGACCAGAAGTACCATCTCATCGTATTCTCAGCTGAATGGTGCGGAGACTGCGTCGCATACGTGCCGGGCCTAGCCAAGTCTCTCGCAATCGCGAAGAACGACATGGTACAAGCCCGCGTCGTAGACTACGATAACCATCGAGACATGGCTGATGAGATGAACATACGAAAGATTCCGACGATCATCGTCTACGACAAGAACTGGAAGGAGATCGGCAGATTTGTGGAGAGCCCCCGCAAATACGGGACCGTTGAAGAGGAGCTCTGCGCAATACTAGACTCGACCACAGGGGCTGCGAAAGTCTAGTCAGACGGCTGAACCGAGTCCAGGCGAGAAATCAAGAGGCATTCGTTCGTGAGAAGTTCTTGGTATTGCACGGTTCTTCCCATGGAAATGCTCGTCATTTTGGGCGGACTGCGTTTATCATCCGATTCTCATAATCACTGTACCAGAACCTTAAGCCATCCCAGCATAGTCCCGTAGGTCTCCCCGAAAGCCCATACCTTCCCAGCTCCTTTCCACTGTCGAGGTCTATTCCAATCAGCAGGCTTCGGTCGTAGTCCGTGTACCAGATGCTGTTCTCGACTTGAGCGAGACCATCCGCCCTCCCCAGAGTCCTGTATTCTCCAAGGCGCTTGTGGTCCTCGAGAGAGCGCTCCTCGATGAGGCCCCGCTGCTTGAATCCTACCCAGTACTTGGATTCTGAAATGCAGAGCCCGCAGGCGTTTTCACGTTCCTGGCCAAGGTCAGTCTCTCTGAGAACTCTACCCTCTGCCGGATCGATTACGACGATTCTCTTTGGACGACCAGCGATCTGCCACAAGTTCGCGCCGTCATACCCTAAGTCTGTTCGAACATTTGGGCAAGTTATTTTCGCGAGCACTTTCCCAGAGCCGGGATCGAGGCGATAGACCAGACTGGTCTCGCCGTCTGAGTGCCATAGGGTCTTCCCGTCCCAGGCGAGCCCACACAGATGTGATCCCGGAGCAGCAAGTTTCCGCTCAATCTGGAGTTTCATGGTTAAGATTCAGCCACGAGTCTCGATCTGGCTACGGGATATTTCTCACCATTCTTTCGAAGCTTTCGTTCGATCGCTTCCGAAATGTC
>VBBG01000004.1 GCA_005882905.1 Candidatus Bathyarchaeota archaeon
GATCCAATGCTTCGCACCCACCCCCTTCTGGACCATCGACGCAACGATCCAACATCAGGGCCAAACATATCCCCTCGAATACGCAAAAGAGAAAGTTCCCACAATAGCGGGAGCGGCACAAATCTCAGTAGACTGCAAGAACGCCCTCCTAGAAGTCGCAAACATCGAAACTCAGACCATCCAGCAACCACCACCCTATCCATTCGACCTTTCAACACTGCAGTCGGAAGCATACAGACACTTCGGCTACACGCCTTCGAGGACCCTCGCTCTTGCAGAGAGGCTCTACCTGGATGCTCTGATCTCCTACCCCAGAACCTCAAGCCAAAAACTGCCCCCTGACATCGGATATTCCGAGATTCTCAGAGGAATAGCAGCCAGAGCCGAATACAGATCGCTCGTTTCAAAGCTGACAAACAGAACCTCCCGGCGACCGAACCAGGGCCCACGACAGGATTCCGCCCATCCCGCGATCTACCCAACCGGGGAATCGCCCAAGAGAAGACTGCTCCATCACGAGGCTGACCTGTTGGATCTCATTATCAAGAGATTCATGGCAACCTTCGCCGAATCCAGCCTCCTCGAAACGACAAAGCTCATTCTCAGGAAGGACCAGCACAGTTTTTTCCTAAAAGGATCTAAACTGTTGAGAGATGGCTGGATCGAATTCTACCGCCCGTACGGCTCTGAGCCCGACCAGAAACTCCCCGATCTAAGAGTGGGAGAAAAAGTTCCGATAAAGAAGATCGATGCCGTCGAGAAGTTCACCGAGCCTCCCTCACGCTACAACCCAAACAGTCTACTCCGCAAGATGGAGGATGAGAATCTTGGAACAAAAGCGACCAGGGCCGAGATCATCGAGATTCTCTACCGGCGAGGCTACATCAAGGATGTTCGAATCCAAGCCACACCCGTTGCGGCCAAGATCATCAGCATACTTGACCGCTATTGTCCTATGATTACGAGCTCGGTATTCACGTCTCGGCTGGAAACCCAGATGGAAGAAATTCGATCTGGAAACGCAACAAGACGCGAGATCCTTGCGAACACCCTTGATTGTCTACGGCCCATCATACTCCACCTAATCTCTAAAGAGGAGGCCTTGGGCACCCAGCTCGCTGAAGCCTCTGCCATTCAGAGAAAATCTAACGCCACATTTGATTATCCATGCCCCTCATGCGGCTCGAAGCTAACGATAATCCGGAGCCGAGCCTCAGGCAAGAGGTTTATCGGATGCGCGGGATATGAGAAAGGTTGCAGATTCACACTACCTCTCCCTCAGTTCGGATCTCTAACCATAACTGGGAAGAATTGTAAAGTCTGCGGATTCCAGCTCATCACGACGCGATCAGGAAGATGGAAGCACTTGACCTCATGTCCTCGATGCTACTCAAACAAGCATAAGGGAATAGCGCACGTCAACGACGTGAATAAGCCGATTCGGATCTCTTCGTCCGCTTCTTCGAGTCTACTTGAAAGTGCGCCGCTTATCGAGGATCAGTAAGAAGGTCAAAGACGCGAAAAACATCAAGACCGCTAGTGACGCGATAAACGCGACGTAGATCGGCCGTTGGGTCACGCTAGCATAGGGCAGTACAAAGTTGATTGCGTAAATAGGAACGATTATTTGGGGAAGAAAGAGCCCTAAGCCAAGCCAGAGACCCCATCTTGTCATCTTGAGGACCCCAAGGCTTCCAAGCAACGAAAACGCGCCGATGACGTAGAGGGGCCAGATGCGGGGATCGCTCGCCGCTATGGGATAGACGAGATAGTATGCGCCCGAGGCAGCATAGAAGAAGGCTGAGATCGAAAGCCCCACCGGCCGCAGACCCTCTGTAACCTTTGTATCGGGCTTCGTCTCCTGCTTGGACATGTTCCAACCTAGAGCGACCCGCTAAGGTCTCCCAAAATAAGCCCTTCGTTAGGCGGGCGTCCCCAAAATGCGGGCAAAAAAAATGCGCCGAGCCAGAAATTCTGCGGGTCCTGCGTCTCAGCTCTCTAACCCTTACGAATCAAGGGACTCTGCAACAGCTCTCCTCAGGCAAGAACTCTTGTGAACAATTATTCGGCCTTTGTCAAGACCAAACGACCTAGCAGCCCGAAGCCAAGGTCCCCAGGAAGTCCACTCTGGCAAGCCTTGTATCCTCGGGTATCTGCTCGGGAGTCTTGACGTCTTGAACAGGCAAGCGCAACAATCCCCGCCGTTCCTCCGTTGGTTACAAAAGCGTATTCTTCCAAGGAACCACACGACCCTCGACGGCTGGGCTATTCGGCTAATGACCAAGAATGCGAGTTTCTGGAAATGTGACAATTGCGGCTATACTAACGACGCCAGGGATGTCTTCTGCGAGAACTGCAAACGCGGGGTCCGTCCAGAACATTCGGAGATCGACGATTATCTTGCTAATACAACCGTAAGAGAAATGTGGAAGGGTCAGAAATAGCCTAGGTTAGCGCCTCCTGTAGCCGATCTG
>VBBG01000201.1:0-5897 GCA_005882905.1 Candidatus Bathyarchaeota archaeon
CGAAGCTCCAGAGGAAGAGAGACCAGAAGAGAAACCTAAGATCTCTCGGAAGCTTCCGAACGGACCCGAGTGGGTTCGCAACCCAAATTCTCAGAACGAATTAGGCCTCCGCCTTTCAAGGAACATGATGTTTCCGAGATCCCTAGACCAGCCAGTAGTCTCAGGCCCAGCAATCATGGTGGCATTATTCGGATGGACGGTGGTGGCTTCCGTGGTAATGGGCATCTCTTCCAGGTAGGGTGTCCTGGTCGTCTTCTCCACCCTGGGATCCCACCTGCGTCGAACGTCGACCTTACGACTGCTCCCTTCCGGGTCTCGCCGGATTCGACCGTGAGGAGGTAACAACCCTCTCTTCAGAGAGCGCTCCTCCGCCGCCGACCTGGTAGGGCAGAGTGTCATGGTTGACAGCCAAGTCTTCAGCCTGGTCGAGGCTACCGCTCACCAGCGTTGGCGGACCCCCGCATAGGTCGATTTCGGGTAACAGGAAACGACCAGCTTCCCAGTCCCCCACCACCGCCCAAAGAACTCGAATCGAACGAGTCGATATAAGAATATCAAACTCGATCGTTCGTAACCTCGGACATACAAGCTAGCCAGTCCCCGAGCGGAGTGCTTTTACATGGACACATTCCATCCATCAGATATGGTCGATGAAGAATCAGAGCTGGCGGAGGACGAGGCCGAAATGGCGGGAGAAGAGTCTGAAGATAGGAAACAGGTAGCGTCCAGTCGGACACTCGCGGACATACCCGTAATCCCATTCGAGCCTCCGACAACCGGGAGCGGTCACGACATAGGCGACAAACAGGGAAAGCTTCGGACCGCAATATTGGAACGCGTCTCGCAAAACGAGATCGACAAATTCAAGGAGGCGCTCAAAGGGCGTCTCGTAACCGTCACACTTGGTTTCTTTCTATGGAAGGGATCCCCGAAAACGACCAACACTCGGGCTGTGAAGGACCTTGACAATCTCATGAAGGTAATCTTCGACGTGCTAGGCAAAGGACAACAAGGACTGGGACTTCTTGAAGAAGACAGTTACATTTGCGAGGTCTACGCGAAGAAGGAACTCGTTGAGGACCGCAGCGAAGAAGGACTCCGGGTCATAATAGAAGAGTACGAGGACGAAGACATGCTTCATACACTAAAAGAATTCTACTCGAAGAAGAGCAAGGATCCCGCCTAAACGGGCGGCGGGGTCTCATCTAGCTTCTCCTTGGGGAGCTTGGTCCATTTGAGGAAGTCGGGATCGGGCTTCTCCTCCTCATAGAGCTGCTTTCGGCGACACTCGAGCGGAGTCGGCTCCTGTTTCAGAAGATCGGCGGCCACGAGCAATTTATGACTCGCTTTCTTGGCGGATTCTCTGACCGGTTCAAGGAATTTGTACCATCCTTCATCTCTCAGCAGATGATGATCGATGACTACTGTACGAACTTCGCTCACTATCTTCTTCATATGATGCACCGCGGTCTGGAAGAACTCTTCTCCTATTCGGAATCCTTGTAGGTATGTCGGGGGCCCTCCCATTATCAACAAATCAGGCCTCTCGTCAATGATCAACCTGGCCGTTCCTTCGGCCACGGGTCCTTGGACATCGGGTGCGAAGACTAGTTTCTCATCGCCCTTTTCCACGATGCAGAGCAGAACCCAGCCGAGCCCCGATTCATCCTCGCCGTGGGGTACGGGTTCGGGAAAGCGAATTGTCGTCCCTCCGAACTCAAAAACTCGGCCATCAGCGGCTTCGAATTTCTCTGCCCATTTCTCAGCGGCTTGTTTGAACATCCAACCTCTACGCCGCTGAGCTGTGTTGATCTTCTTCCTGAAATCTTTGGCAAGAATAATTTTTCCTCGATAGGTTCTCTCAGACAATTCCGGACTGGTTCCGAGCCAGACGGGATCAACATAGTTGGGCGTGTGATGATCATTGTGGTAGTGCGAAATTGTCACGACCCTAGCTTTCTCTGCGGCCGCGTCGATTCTCTCTCGTGCTTCGACCCTCGCCTTGAATTCCTTCGGATGGGGCATAAGTCGGAATCTCGGCCCCAGCGCTACCCCCGCGTCCAACAGTACCGTAACGTCCCGAGTTCGCACCTGGGTGCACATTGACCGCACGCCGAGGCTCTCAAAGGCCAGAGGCGTGACGGTAATTCCAGCCGAGAGTCGAGTCCTCCGATTTGCGTAGTGGTAACGTGCTCACTTAATTGAACTATGCGCGGTGTCAAACGTCCACGTAGAACTGTCACCAGATCCTTTGTCATTCAGTTGAACACGATTATTATCTCGCTACGCCAAACCGTTAGCCTAGAGCCAGTTTCCAATTGTCGCAAGCATCAGATCCGAACCATCCTTACTGCCGCTACTGCGAGGAGGCGACCTATCACGAATACGATCCCTATTTCCACGCATGGGTCTGTCAAACCTGCTTCGGAGGCATGATCAGGGCGGACAAGAAGGACCCGCTCTCCGTCATAAGAGCAGAACTAAACAATGTAGCTTTGCTCGCAGCAAAGAACGGCTATACTTCAGATGTAAAGACAAAACTGAGAGACGCAGCTACGAAACTCCAGAAGCTGGCCGAAGGCTAGTTTTAGAGCTTCCGACCGAACGCGTACTACGTCGGCAAGCGAACGGTTTTATTCACTCGACTTCCCATCGCAAGATCGGGTCCGATGACTTCTCTGGCCCAGCGGACAAGTCCCATGGGACTGGATGAAGTGGATCTTGAGACCCGGAAGCTCCGGGCGAGAATGAGAGAGGACCCATTCCCAACCAACGAAACACATTCGGACACGCTGACCTAACCGGAAAAACAACCGCCCATGGAACAACAGGCTGAGATTCTACAATCCGCCTCAAGCAGGCGGTGGCTCGTCCTATGCTCAGTCCTAACCTCACGCGTCATCTATACTATAAACTGGTTCAACATCGCCCCGTTACTAGGCGCAACAGGACTAATTGCGGTAGCACTGAACGTCGATCTACCATCCCAAGGCCTTCTCACCTCATCCTTCCTTCTTGGCGCGGGCATATTCCAGATACCCGCCGGAATAGTCTCCGCAAGATGGGGACCCAAGAACACGTCCCAACTTGGAATGCTCATCCTATCGCTCTCTGGCATTGGTGAAGGATTGTCTCCAAATTTTCCTACTCTACTCGTGTCGAGATTCCTCTTAGGTCTAGGTGCGGCACTATTTTTCGCGCCTGCCATCGGCATTCTTACTCCTCTGTTCAAGCCTGAAGAGGAAGGGTTCGTTCTAGGACTCTATAACAGCTGCTTCAACATTGGAGGCGCATTAGGCCTGTTCGGATGGGTACTGGTGACCGACCTGCTTGGTTGGAGGCAAGGGTTGATCCTCGGTGGACTGATCGGGATAATTTCAGTCCTGATCGGGCAGGTTGTTATTCCTCACGACCGGACAGTCGCACCGGCAAAACGGCGATCCATGAGACCAGTATTCAAGAATCGGAGCATCTGGCTGATCGCATTTGGAGTTCTCGGTCTCTGGGGATCGATTTTCTCATCGTCAAGCTTTCTCGAAGCATACACGAAAGACACCTTTGGAATCTCTCCCTACATCTCGGGGGTCATGGCGTCTCTGATCATGTTTGCCAGCATATTCGGGGGGCCGATCGGAGGCCGATTGTCCGACAAGTTCAGAAGAAGAAAGATCTTCATCTTCGTGCCGGGAATTCTCACATCTCTGGGAGTGATTCTCTTCGGAATCTCTCAACCGAGAGAGCTGTGGCTCTTGATTCCTCTGGTCGGCTTCTTGGACTCAATTGTCTTTTCGACAATGTACGCTAGTGCAAGCCAGTACCCTGAAGTGGGCCGTGAATATGCTCCTCTCGGCATAAGTATCATCAATTCAGTCCAGATACTAGGCAGCTATCCGATCCCGATAATTTTCACACTTCTTGTGAAAGCGTATGGGAACAACTATTCGCCGGGCTGGTTCTTCATGGGAGGGCTCTCCTTGGCTATGATGATGCTCGTACTCTGGATCAGAGAGCCATTCAAAGCAAATTCGACAAGTTCAGGCTAGTTTGTACAGCTCGTCCTGTGGGACCGGTTGCAGATCGGATTTCTCCCCGTTAATTGAATAGTGGCGGCCATCGGCAAACGGCGTGATTGTCCCGATCAATGATGCGCCAACTCGGAGTTTTCTCAACGCCTTGACCAGCCTATCAACATGCCTGGGATCCACGACCGTTAGCAGGCAACCAGAACTCATGAGCTTCAAGGGATCAAGCCTTAGCCTCGAACAAATCATCAATGTCTCCTTGGCGACCGGAATCTTGTCGGCCCAGACCTCTACTCCTAAGTGAGACGCTTCACCCAACTCCCAGCTTGCATTCAGGATCCCTCCCTCAGTCGGGTCGTGGATCACTCGAACTCCAGGGATCTTCGCGATGCTCAGAGCCTCCTTGACGACGCTGATTTGACGCGAGAACCCTCTAGCCCTCCGTAAGGCTTCTGGGGGAATCTCTTTTAGTCGATGGGCGTAGTCGGAAGCCAGAATCGCGGTCCCTTCTATGCCAGCGGTCTTTGTAAGAACAATCATATCTCCGACACGAATGTCTTCGGCCCGAAAGATCCTTCCCCTCCTCTCGCCGATCATGAAGCCAGCGATTATCGGCCGGTCGAGGCCCCGAGTCGCCTCTGTGTGGCCTCGCGCAACAGTGATTCCCAACCTCTTAGACGCTCGGTCTATTCCTTTCATGATATCTGAGAGGATTTTCTCATTCGATCCGGGTGGAAGCAGAATCGTGCACAGGTACCAGACTGGCTTTGCGCCCGCGGTTGCAATGTCGTTGGCGTTGATGTATACGGAGTGCTCTCCTATTCGACTGCTGGTTCCAGTTATCGGGTCGGTGGTGAGTATCAGAATCGGATCATATCTAACCGCGGCGATATCTCTGCCAATCCCTGGTCCAACGAGTAGCCTCGGGTTCCGTCTACCGACGTGGGAATAAACTATCCTGACAAGGGCCTCGGGCGGAATCTTCCCAACACCAAAGGACCGAGGTGGCATCTTGCCTTGTCGCTGCCATTTCCAGCAGCCTCGGGTATCTAAATGCTGAACCTAAGAATCGGATCGAAGAGACGCTCAAGAAGCCACATGTAAGAGGTGTTTCGGACAGATCGCGTACGGCGGGCGCGCGTTGTCTGCTTGGGTTTTGAAAAAAGAATTCTTGTTTTTTCTTTGCGCTGTGTTTTTCCGGTTCTGGTTTTGACTGTTACGATTTTTTGGAGGATGAAAATAGTTATTCCTTCCGCATGATACGCCAGTGAAGGGTCAATGCCTTTCGGCAAGTTGCTGGACGGGATTGCTTGAATCAGAGGCCGTTCGTAGTTTACGAAAACGAGGGCGGAGCGTCGGTCAGCTAGCCTTTGAGGGCTTTGAAGACCTCTTCAGCCTTTGACATGCTAACCAGTTTTACTGTAATCGGGTCCTTCGAGCCGTTCAGTCGAATCCTGAGTACAGCGATACCGAGCCGCCACCATGCTGCAACCAGCGACGCAATAATGATGATCAGTCCTGCCATGAGGCCGAGGTCGTATGGAAAGATAGACAGTGGCAGGCGTTGAGACGTAGGAAACCACCATATGAGGAAACTGCCTATTGCTCCGAGGACTGCGAAGGTCAGCGGAGGGATTAGGCTCTTGGTTATCAGTTCTAGAGTATTGATGTTGGATGTTGGCACGTTCATGAAATTCTCTCCTAGCGCAAACCTCTTGCCCACCAGAAGCCGGGATTCTGTCACATAGACCTGGTAGTTGACGCCGGCGCAATGGGCTAGAATGTTCTCCGGGCCAACCAGGCGCTGTAGATTGGTCAAGTCCTCTGGAGAGGAATCTACAATTTTGCGTTTTACCATCGTGTAACTCTCACCCC
>VBBG01000201.1:5928-12763 GCA_005882905.1 Candidatus Bathyarchaeota archaeon
GCCGTTAGGCTCCTGTTCGGCAAACACTTGGCCTTGGAAACGTGAAACCCGTAGGCTCCCCGTAAGCCACGCATCAGGGGGCAGATCGGCTTTAAGGCAGCAATGGGAGAGAAAATCCTCGCTGTCGAATCCCTCGTCGACCGCTACCTGGGGCAGCAGCAACCCATGACCACCCATCCCCTCGACCATCAGTCCGTCCCGACCGACTGTTATGTTCTCTCTCAGATCGAGAGGATTCTTAACCCAGAGGGGTTCAAGCGTCGAGAGCACAGTGGCTTCGATTATAATCCTGTCCCTCAATTCGTCTAGGGTTAGCGGCCTAAAACGAAAATCTGTGGTCGCGGCTTCCACCCCAGCGACCCTTACCTGTTCTAGCAGGGGACGCGTTGGAAGAGGAATCCCGATGCAACCTCTCAGACCATTGCCCCTCGAATGATCGAGGAGGCTCACGAAGACCCCTCTCTCCTCATTGAGTCCGGGACCCACATTTGACGGGCTGGGAGTCTCGACGCCGGACAGGTGCGATTCTATGGCTACGCGTCCGGCTTTGACCAGCACTTCGCCCTCTTCGAGGGTCAGCATCTGGTTGCTCGCTCCGGTGATGCTATCTTTTGCGCTTCTTGCAGGCTGTGACGTATCTGTTTCCAGTGGCTTCCGACCCAATACGTTTTACCGCAGCCAGTATTTGTGCATCTCCAAAACTTGGAGTAGAGTTTGAGGCTTTTGGCTGGGACAGTGTTGAGGGCTGATTCCCTTGAAAGCTCCTGTAAATCAGAACCGCATTCTGGACATCTCGTCGTGGCCATATTGATCTCCAAGGATATGCCTGGCGTTTTCACTAGCTGTCCCAGCCGGACTTCTTCCTTTTCTCCTGTTACTAGAACCGAGTTTATGTTCTTGGCCCTCGCCCGGTTATAGAGTTCCTCGTCTCGAGTTAGGAGGATCGCCTCTTGCTTCTTGGATAGTTCGAGCAGAGTATTGTCGTCGGCTTTTGAGTCATATTCAGTCTCGTATCCTAGCATTCTGAGCCAGCGAGCTAGTCCACCTAACATTCCGTCGACTACAAATCTCAACTGGAGAAGCTGCTCCGCAAGACTGGGCCACAGCCCTCTTTCCCGAGCATCTCTCCGTCGTGATATACGAGTCTGCCACTGACTATTGTAGAGACTAATGCGCCCTTCGTAGTCATCCCATCAAATGGGGAAAATTTGGCTTTCGAGAAAAACTTGCTTGAATCGATCCGGGATCTTTTCTTCAGATCGACCAGAATCACGTCGCCATCGTACCCGGGGCGGAGCTTTGCTTTTGACCGAAGCCCGAATATTCTGGCCGGATTATCGGCCAAGAGTTTGACGAGGAGTGAGAGGTTCAGTGTTCCTTTGCTGACCAGCGTCAGCATTAATGGCAACTCTGTCTCCAGTCCCGGAACCCCTGGCAGGCTGCTGCCTGGTTGTCGTTCCTTCTCTCCAACAGTGTGGGGGGCGTGATCGCTGGCGACTACATCCGAGGCACCGGAGCACGTGGCCGATAGAAGGCGCCGCCTTTCGGCCTCCGACCTCAAGGGGGGCACCATCCATGCTTTCCAGCCGACCTTCTCTAAGACTCTCTGTGATAGCCACAAGTGATGAGGGGTGACCTCGCTCGTGACGCTGGAAGATTCTGCGGCGATCTTGTCCAGGCTCGATTTGAGAGTAAGGTGACAGAAGTGGACCTTGCACCCAGTCTGTCTCTGGATCCTAACGATCCTTTCTACGGCCCTTGTTTCGAAGATCGGCGGGCGACCATCGGCTAGCTGTCGGAAACTGTCTGTCGCGGGTGTCTCCTTGCGAGACACAATGTCTTCAGCGTGAACCGTTACGGGGATTCTTGCTTCCCTTGCATTATTCATCAGCTGGCGTATCTGAGCATCATCTTCCACGTTGAAGGGTGCGATGGGTTTTGGCATGTACAATTTGAGTGAGAAGGCCCCCGCTCGGGCTAGCGCTTGTGTCGTCTTGGCCTCAGGCACGGCCGCAGCATGAAAGCCGATGTTGACGCGGGCTTTCTTGGAGGCTTCTCTCTCTTTTTCGACTAGTCTTCGAGGTGTATCGGTGGGGGGTAGAGTGTTTGGCATATCTAGTACTGTAGTGAATCCTCCGGCCGCGGCGGCTGCAGTGCCGGTGGCAAAGTCCTCCTTGTACGCTAGCCCCATGTCCCGCAGGTGTACGTGGACGTCGATGAGACCAGGGAGAGCGCACAATCCGGACGCGTCGATTGCTTCATGGCGTCCGGCGTCTGTTCTGCGAGATGTCTTTCTGATCCTGCCTTCTTCTATGAGGATCGAGCCTCTCGTGAACCCGTGTCCAGTCCAGATGTTTGCATCCTTGACCAGAATATTCTGGTCTTCCAAGTCTGGGTTTGAGTCAGCTCTCTTCTTCTGCGGAGCCAAGTTCCTTCGCGCAGTCCTGGCAGAGGAAGATGCCGTCTTTCTGAACTAGGCTATCTGACCACATTTCACATTCGTCGCAGTAGCCAGATAGGTTCGACCGACTAGGGCGGCGTCTCGCCATGCCGACCCGGGTCTTCTCTGAGGCGAGATCGATTATTGCCGGCGTTACTTCCAGAATGTCCTTCATTGTCAAGACGCCGGAAAGTCTTCCGTCCTCGATGACCGCGAGTCTTCTGACTTTCTGATGGTTCATGAGTTTCGCAGCCTCTGTCACAGTTGCCTTGGACTGGATTGTGATTACTGGTTTGGACATCGAATCGGCCACTGTCACTTTGGAGGGCAAGAGATTCTTGGCGGCGATCCTCTGAACGATGTCTCGCTCCGTGACTATTCCGACTGTCTCTCCCTTCTTGCCGGAGACTAGGACGCAACCGATGTTGTGTTTGGCCATTAGCTTGGCCACATCTGCTGCCGTGTCCGACTCTTTCACCGTGATGACGGGCCGAGACATGATGTCTCTTACAACAACTTCCTCCGGCTCTGTCTCGTGCACCGACAAGGGCAGTAACCGCAGCGACCCGACTTGTATAAAATCTTCGTGCGAGTCCGAGGCTGTTCTCCGGCAAAACGTTATCAGCACCCAGACTGTTGCCACTCTTCCGAGCCTTGTCTAGCGCGGGGTCCAACCTAGCGGTCCAGACTTCGAAGGAGGTCAGGCCGAGTCGTTTCGCTCTGCCTCCGACCTCGATTGTTTACTGGCTACGTCTAGGCTTCGGCGTCCTCGCGGGGGTTGTCTACAACATAGTCGGATTTGGACAAGGAGGGGTAATTCTCGGAACTCTTGCTCTGATCAGTGTTGGAATCGGCGTATATGCTGTCTCGGTGATACTTGTCAAGAATATTCTAGGCTATGGAACCGACGATTTGAAGGGGCCGAACAAGCATGTCACTCTAGGAATGGGTTCCTATATCATCTGGATGATTTTCACGACGATTCTGCTAAATACTGTGTTAAACCCTCGTCCTTCTTAGCCTCTTCCGTCTTTTCCCCTAGTTCTGGTGGAGTGGCTGGGCTGGGAGGTCCTCCTGTCTTTAGCGCAGACAGGACCGTGACATAGTCTTCTAGTGCTTTGAAGAATCCCCGATCATATTCTCCATGTATCTCGTTTGAAGCGAACTTTTCGAACTCTTCTCGGAGCTGCCTTATCGACTCTTCCGTCCGGTTGGCTAGAGCCCTTGGTAGATAGATGTACTTGTCATCGTTGCTCTTGTAGGTGATGAGTAGGCCTTCGAGGGCCTTGACGTATCCCTTGTACCATGCTGTGTTCTGTGCCTTCTGACGGATCGTGTCGAGCTCCTTCTCGGCGTCTGTCCACGCACGGGTCTCAACGTCTTGGAAGAACTGGTTGACCGTGTCTCGCGGTATAGGATTTTCCGGTTTCACCGGCGCCGTTTGACCTCGTCCTCCTCCGACACGTCAACAATGCCGGTCTCCGTGACCTTGAATATTCTCTCACCCTCGGGAAGATATGGGCTGGATACAAGGCGCGCGATCCTTATTGGACCGCTGGCTGCTCGTCTGAGGAAGACCCGCGTGTGGCTTGTGTGCGCTACGATGTGGCCCCCTACAGCGTCTACTTGGTTGGCGAAAAACTGGTCCGGCTTGGCCATGACCTGGTTGGTTACTATGGCGACGGCGTTGAATCCCCTCGCAAGCCGGATGAGACGGTGCATGTGATTGTTCAGCCGTTGCTGCCGCTCGGCGAGCATCTCCCGCCCGAGATATTCGCTTCGGAAATGAGATGTCAGTGAATCGATTATTATTACTCGGATATTGTTGTCTTTGATTATCTGGTCGGCTTTCTCCAGTAGGAGCATCTGGTGGTCTGAATTGTATGCCTCGGAATAGATTATCCTTGACGCCGCATCGGTTGGCTCCAGCCCAGCGGACTTTGCCATTCGCACGATCCATTCCGGACGAAAAGTCTGTTCCGTGTCCAGGTAGAGCGCGCCACCGTTCAAACCGCCTTTGTCCAATGGCAGTTGCACGTTGAGTGCGAGCTGATGGCAGAGGATGGATTTGCCTACGCCATACTCGCCGTAGACTTCTGTTATCGTCTGCGTCTCTAGACCACCGCCGACGAGCTCGTCGAAGGCCTTGCTGCCGGTCGTAAGCCGGAGGACGTTCGCTTTCATCTTCATCAGCTCGTCTGCTCTGATGAAAGAAAGCGAGATGCTGTCGCGGGCTAGGCCGATGATCTTGGCTGCCTGTTTCTCTCCGATCCCTGCTGGGACCAGTTCTCTCACTGTAGCGGCTGCGAGGCTTTCGATCGTGTGGAAGCCCAGCTCTTTCAGCTTGTCAGCGGTGGATGGACCTACGCCAGGGAGGTCTTCCACAACTTCGTATTTTCGGACGGCTTCCTGACTCACCAGGTTTCACTCGAGACTATGGATCGATCTCTACTCGGCGTCACTATTTAATCTGCGGCCAGATACCGGCTCGGATTTAGCGGAGAGACGAATCCGAACCTAATCGTGCGCCAATGTTCCGCGTTTGATGTTTCACCGGTTACAGCACGCTTATGGTGATTGCAGAGATGGGGCTGTTGCGTTGAGGATCATTGGGGGTTGAGGAGGCCCAACCCAAGAAGAGCGGTAGCAGGCGGTATATCGAAACTCTGTTGGGCTGGCCGAATGAAGAGTCTGCTGGAAGCACTCTATACGAGACGACTCTCTTCACCTCCATACTGGAATATGCGATAGTTCTCTTCTTTGGAGTCTGGCTAATCACAGAATACTTCTATAACGTCTATGAGCAGCAATACTTCGGATCCTTCGACCCAGTATTCCTCGTAATCGTCCTCATGATCGCCTCAGGCTACGGTTTCTCCAGGCTGATCTCGACGATCAAGTCGCAGATTAGGCCAGCTAAGAAGAAGAGCAAACCGGAGGATGATTACTAATGTCGAGGGTTGGACTGGTCACAATCGTCTCCATCGTCCTCAACCTATTCCTAACTTTCTGGCTCATAAACCAGTACATGAGCGATATCTACTTCCAGAACTACGTCAACAGCGCTATCGGTCAGTACTATCCGTTCATAGTGCTCACCATCGGGGTAGGCGGAGGCTCGGGCCTAGGCTACCTCTTCCTCAAGAGGAAGCATGGAGAGGGTGGTCTCGTCGGCAAGATCCAGAAAGCGAAATCATTCAAGCCGGTAGGTCCGCTGTCCCAGACAGCTTCAGCCTCTCCTTTGAGACAGATCCTTCCGACCGGCGCGCCTCCATCGCCCGTCTCCAGACATACCGTCTATGCAGTTCCCTCACTTCCAAAGTCTACAACTCCTAGTAGCTCACGATCCACTCCGGCGACTACTTGGGCTTCGGGCAGCAAGTCTCCGCTCGAATCGATCCTATCTCCCAAACAAGACACGTCCCCTAGGCCAGCCCCATCAAGTATTCAGCCGCCAAGAATGGAGCCACCCAGACCAGCGCCAGCTCCATTCTCTTCAACTGAGGCCCAGCCGCCTCAACCACTCCGCTCAATAGGCGAGTCACCAACACGACCCGCCCCAACCTGGAGCTCCCCTCAACCCTCAATGGATGAGAGGAAACCTGAATCGGGGCCGATATTTCAGAAGCCGGGAATGGAGATGACCGCGAGGCAGGAACAGCAATTCCCGGGATACTCCAGCCAGCCTCAAGGCCCGCAGTCCACGCCCGTTCCATCCAAGTGGGCTTCTCCTGCGGATAAGCCGGGGACAGGCCAATGGCCCGAGGGCGGCGTGAAGTCGATTCCTCCACTCCCAACAAAGTGGAGCCCTCCTGCAGGAACAACCACTCCACAGGAGAGACCTCCGCCCCAACAAGGATTCCCGAGACCAGGACCATTGCCCGTCAGAGGTCCCCTCCCACCCCCGCAGGGTGGACCACGACCGTTCATTATTCAAGGTCCAGGAGGCCCACCAAGACCCGAACAGAGGCCGATGACCCCTCCACGCCCGATAGCTACTCCACAACCGTTCCGCTCTGACCAAAACCGCCCCCCACCTGGAATGGGCGGGGGGCCCAGGCCTCTGCAACCACCTCCGCGACCGGCCGCTCCTTTTGCTGGTCCAATGCCTCAACCATGGACTCCCCCAGGTCCGACTTCAGAGAGGAGGGAATCGTCAGGGCCTGGCACCCCGCAACCTCCCGCTACAGGAGCCGAGGCGTCGTCTGGGAAACAGCTCTCCGAACAGAAGAATGCGCCTGAAGGTGCGGGCGGCGGAGGAGAGATGGACTGGGACATGGCATTGGACACCATTCTCAAAACCTTACGGAAGGATCGGGTAGGAGACACGAAATAGAGACCTTGACAGTCTCAATGCAGTTACAACAACTCTTAGGGCACAACGTTCCAGGCCGT